>DATLSW010000281.1:0-16383 GCA_035533955.1 Ktedonobacteraceae bacterium
GGCACAAACGGGACAGATGTGGGACGACCGCAGTTCGCGCAGGTGGTTTCGTAGTATTCGGCGCTGCGCGTTTGGGACGAGGAGCCTTGTCCGTTGCGGCGAGCCGCGCGACAGTCGGGGCAGCGGCTAGGGGCATTGGTGAAGCCACGGCCGGCAAAGAATTCCTGCTCGCCAGCAGTGAAGGTGAATTCGCGACCGCAATCACGGCATGTGAGGATACGATCTTCGTACATGTGGTACTATTTCCTTTTCCTGAGTATTCGTTCCGCCTGACAATGTTCTCAATAGATAACGTGAGTTGATGAGTTTGTGCGCTCGCACAGGCAAAGCCTAGTTAAGAGGATGCTCCTCTCGCCGAGGAATCTGTCTGACGGTGGTTGTCAGGTAAGTTCTTTCCGAGGACCGGGCGGCGGAACGAAACCGGAACCTGGTATGCACTACCTTGCAGAGTCTCATCTGTCCTGAACCACGATCCCATTGTACCATAGAATGCTGAAAAATGCACTACACCCATTACCAAATTACGACTTTTCTTTGTACCGGTTGGTAATTGGCAACCTGCGGTCTCGTCCAAAGGCGCGCGGCGTGATTTTTATCCCTGGCGGAGCCTGTCGCCGCTTGTACTCGCTGATATCGACCAGGCGCATGACGCGCTCGACGGTTGTTTTGTCAAAGCCCATTGCCAGCATTTCGGCGAAAGTACGATCATCTTCCACGTATGCTTTGAGGATGGGATCAAGCACTTCATATGGCGGCAAGCTGTCGCTATCTTTCTGGTCCGGGCGCAGTTCCGCCGAAGGTGGCTTCTCGATCACCGCCTGCGGGATCACCGGCTTGTCGCCCAGGCTATTGCGGTAGGCGCACAACTGGTAGAGCAGCGTTTTCAGGACGTCCTTGAGGACGGCGAAGCCCCCGGCCATATCGCCGTAGAGCGTGCTGTAACCGGTTGCCATTTCGGACTTGTTGCCGGTGGTCAGCACGATGGGGCCGAGTTTGTTGGAGATCGTCATCAGGATATTGCCGCGAATGCGCGCCTGTAGATTTTCCGCTGCCAACCCCGGATCGCCCTCGCCGAGCGCGGGCCGCATCATCTTGAGCGAGGTCCGAAACGTCTCCTCGATGGGTATGGTCATGAACTGGATGCCCAGATTCTCCGCCAGTTCCTGCGCGTCGGTCTTGCTGCCCGTGGAAGAATAGCCGGAAGGCATTGAGACGCCCAGCACATTCTCCGCGCCCAGCGCGTCAACGGCTATCACGGCCGTCAGCGAAGAGTCAATGCCGCCGGAAAGGGCGATCAGCGTCTTCGTGAAGCCCGACTTATGGATGTAGTCGCGCGTTCCCAGCACCAACGCCGCGTAAATCTCTGCGAGCGGCGTCATTTTCGGCTCCATACGCTGCGGCGCGCCCAGCGTGGTATACGCGCGCGTCGTCTCCGCCGTATAGGGAACCGTGTCAACCTTGATCAATGGCACATCGTTGGGCGCGATGGGCTGGCGATCCTGGCGGCGGCGAGGATCATGCAGGCGCGAGCGAAACACCGACGACGTGTCCAGATCGACGATCAGCAGGTCTTCGGCGAACTGTTTAGCGCGCGCGATCTGCTTGCCCTGCTCGTCGAAGACCATACTGCCACCGTCGAAAATCAGTTCGTCCTGCCCGCCGATCATGTTCAGATAGGCGACAATCACGCCATTGTCGGCAGCGCGCGTTGCCAGCATTTCTTCGCGAAACATGCCTTTGCCTGCATAATAGGGCGAGCCATTGATGTTCAGGATCACTTCAGCGCCAGCCAGCGCTTGCATGGGCAATGGTCCCGATGGATACCATACATCCTCGCAGATGTTGACGCCCACATGCACCCCGTTGATCAAAAAGATCGGCGCTTTGTGGCCCGCCTCGAAGTAGCGATTTTCATCGAACACGCCGTAGTTGGGCAGATAATGCTTGTGATATACGCCTACCAGTTGCCCATTATTAATGATGGCGGCGGCATTGTAGATATCCTGATCGCGGTCAACGAAGCCGATCACGGCAGTCAGTTCGGGCAGCGATCGGCTGGCGTCGATCAGTTCCTGTAATTGTGCGAGGTTATCGGCGACAAAGCCCGGCTTGAGCAGCAAATCCTCTGGTGGATAGCCGGTCAGGGCCAGTTCCGGCGTGCAGACGATATGCGCTCCCGCCGCGTGCGCCTGCCGCAGCGCGGTCAGAATTTTCCGAGTATTGTTTTGCAAGTCGCCAACAGTCACATTCAGTTGTGCCAGCGCGACCCGAAGCGGTAGAATATGCGTAGACATGTTGATCCTTTCTCTGAGATTCAGGAGCTTACCATAGTATGGAGATAACCGCTTTTATCGCGTTAGTGATCCCTTTCATTATTGTCTTCTATCTGGGGGTATTGATGTTGTACCTGAAACCCCCCAGCAACGTGTGGTTGGCCTCGCTGCTCGGCGGCCTTGTCATGGGCCTCATCAATATCCTGTTCGACCTGCTGGCCTATTATACCCATATCTGGCATTATACCCTCAATGGGCTGATCTTGCACCTGCCAATCCCGTTTTACATCACTCCAATCTTGATTTATGGCAGCCTGGGCTATCTGCTGATTAGCCGTTTCTGGCGCGGGCGCGGACACTGGTTCGCTCTGTTCTTGCTGATAGGTATCCCGCTCTTTCGCACCGCTACTGACTTCATCGGCGGCTATACTCGTGGGAGCTATACCCCTCTGTATGATAGCTGGCTGGCTGTGCCGCTCGATCTCATTATGTGGATCGTGATGTTCTACGCGGGCTACCTCGTCTTCGCGCGCCTGGCCTCTCTGGGGCCAAAACTCGTCGCGCCCCCATCCCAGGCCGATTCGCGTCATGAAGCGCAATAATTATTTTCCCTGCATCGCTGTTGGAAGAGAGGACAGGTATTCGTGGAACTATCGAACGAGGACATTGTCGCGCGCATCAACGCGACCCGTGAAGGCTCCATCTGGGGCGTTCTGGATATCACTGTGGTATCCGCCGGCAAAGACCGGGTTGTCGCCACGATGCCCGTTGGCCCCAATCAGCGCCAGCAAGTCGGCTATTTGCACGGCGGAGCATCCGTGACATTGGCGGAGTCGTTGGCCTCGCTTGGTACGGCGCTGAATATCGATATGGATCGGCAAATGGCTTTTGGCCTGGAGATCAATGCCAATCACCTGCGCCCCAAACGCGACGGCATGCTGACCGGTGTCGCGATGCCTATCCACAAAGGACGCACCACGCACGTCTGGGAGATTAAGATTAGCGACGAGAATGACAAACTGATCTGCATCTCGCGCTGCACCGTCGCTATTGTAGATCGCCCACCCGACAACGGCAACCCGCTCAAGCGGGATATGCCCAGTTTTGGGTAGTAAAAAGATGTGATGTTAATAGAGCCTGATGCCCGCGCGCGGACATCAGGCTCTATTAACATCACATCTTTTTTAATTCCTTTACCACCTCCGCGATGTCCTGGTACATGTACTCCGGCTTGATCGGTGATTGTTCCAGGTCAGCACGCGAGCTGTTGCCGGACAGCACCAGCAGCGTATGCACGCCTGCCGCCTGCCCGCCCTTGATATCCACGGCGAGGACGTCGCCGATCATTGCCGTCTCATCAGGCTGGCTGCCCAGCAGGCGCATGGCTTCATGAAACAGACCCGGCTCCGGCTTGCCGACGACTTCGGGAGCTATGCCCACTCCCGCCTCGATGGCGGCCACCATCGTGCCGCAGCCGGGAACGATGCCGTTCGCCACCGGCAGCAGCGCGTCGCGATTGATGGCGATGAAGCGCGCCCCGGCGTGTATAGCCAGGATGGCCCGCGTCAGTTTCGTATAGTCGAATGTACGATCCAGACCAACCAGCACGATAGCAGCGCGCCCTGGATCGCTATCTATCTCGTCATCGATTGGGTGCAGGCCATGCTGTGCGAGCAGATCGCGCATGGGCTGCTCGCCGACAAGATAGACTGTCGCTCCGGGATAGCGGCGCGCGATCGATTGAACCGTGGCCTGTCCCGCGCCCAGGACGTGGCTGGCGTCGGAGGGGATGCCGAGGCGTTGCAGTTTCGACAAGACTTCCGACGCGCCGGAGACCGAATTGTTGGTCAGAAACAGGTATTTTTTCTGGTTAGCTTGCAGCCAGGAAAGGAAATCCCGCGCTCCCGGCAGCAGTTCGTTGCCGCGATAAATCACGCCGTCCAAATCAATCAGATACGTGCTGAATGGTAACATAATGCCTCTTGTGCCTCTGTAATTGGTTATGCCATCTCTAGGGATGTGGCGGCGTCATTGATTGCGCTGCCACACCACCTGGTTTTGCTATTACTCGCGTAACAATTGTTCGCGGATTGTAAGAACGTCGCGGCGCAGCGTCGGATCGAGATTGAGCGCGTGGTCGATTTTCTCGCAGGCGTGCAAGACCGTACTGTGATCGCGCCCGCTGAAAATCTGCCCGATTTCCAGCAAAGAAGCCTGCGTTTCCTGCCGCATCAGATACATCGCGATCTGGCGCGGCATCACGATATGCTTGTCGCGCTGTTTGCCACACATGTCCTCAAGGGGAAGATGATAATATTCCGCGACGGCCTGGGCGATCTGCGAGCAGTCCAGGCGTGATTCCCTGGTATCGTTGCCGAGCGATGAGATAGCGGCGCGCGCAACCTCCATCGTCAAATCGGTGCGATGTAACTGCTGGTACGCGATCAGCCGGTTCAGGCAGCCTTCCAGCTCGCGGATGTTATTTTGCACGCGCCCAGCCATGTACGCGATGATATCATCGGGTACGGGATAGCCGAGCATGTCCGACTTGACGCGCAGGATCGCCATGCGCGTTTCCAGGTCAGGCGGCTGGATATCGGCGATCAGCCCCCACTCGAAACGCGAGCGCAGCCGTTCTTCCAGGCTGATGATGGCCTTGGGCGGGCGGTCGCTACAAATGACGATCTGTTTGCTCATCTCATACAAGCTATTGAAGGTGTGGAAAAATTCCTCTTCGGTCGAGTCTTTGCCGGCGATAAATTGGATATCATCGACCAGCAAGATATCGACGGAGCGATATTTGGCGCGAAATTCGTCGGTGCTGCGATAGCGAATTGCGTTGACGATCTCGTTCGTGAATTGCTCTGACGAGACATAGAGAACGACCAGCCCCGTCTGCACGCCCTGGTGGCCGATGGCGTGCAAGAGATGCGTTTTGCCCAATCCCACGCCGCCGTAGAGAAAAAGCGGATTGTACGATTCGCCGGGAGCCTCGGCTACAGCCAGCGAAGCGGCATGAGCCAGCCGATTGCTGTTGCCCACGATAAAAGTCTCGAAGGTATACCGCGGGTTGAGGCGATTATGCATGAGGATATTGGCACGCTGTTCGTTGTCCCAGTCGTCGAGGCTTTCGCCGGCATAGGGCCGCGCGTGGGGCGTAGCGGCGCTGGGCTGCACATCAAAGTACGTGTTGCTCGCGGGCGGTCGTTTGTTCGCGGCAGGGTTACGTTGAGTTGTGTCGTGCGCGGGAAAGAGTTCTTGTTCAGCGAAGCTGTCATCATCATTTTCCTGGTTGCCCGCGTCAGAGATGGTCATCGTGACTGACTGGCCGGTGATCTCCTGCAAGGTATCCTCAAGAGAGCGCCGCCAGCGCGTATTGATCACGTCACGCGCAAAATTGTTGCTGACATAGAGCGTGAAGGACAGTTCATTGTTCTCGGTCGACGATGTATCGGCGTCAATATCATCTGCTCCCACCGCAGGAGTGTCTACGAGATGGGCGGACTGCAGCCAGGTCTTACTAACCTCGTCAATGGGCAGTGTTGCCAGTCGCTCAAGCGTTGTGCGCCAGATCGTTGTTGTATTCATGGGCGATACTCCCCTGGTGGACCATTCGGACTATTCTTCGATAAGAGCGATGCACTCGATTTCGACCAGGGCATGGCGCGGCAGCTCTGCGACAGCTACAGTGGAACGAGCAGGGGTGACGCCGGTAAAATAGGTGGCGTAGATGGCATTCATAGCCGGGAAATCGTCCATATTTGCCAGAAAGACGGTCGTTTTGACCACATGGTCAAGGGAGCTGCCCGCGCTGGCAAGCACGGCTTGCACGTTTTGCAGGACGCGATGGGTTTGCGCCTGCACCTCCTCCCCGACTAACACTCCCGTAGACGGGTCGAGGGCAATCTGGCCGGATGTGTAGAGAAACTGACCGCAGCGTATGGCCTGACTGTAAGGGCCGATAGCTGCTGGCGCGTCGCTGGTACTGATTTGTTTGCGCTGCATGTGTGTATTCCTACAAAAACTACTGAGAAAAATGCTACGTATCTATGCTACATCATAAAAAAAGGAAAGCGCGACCAACTGCGTCGAGAAGCCCTACGTCGAAAACGGGCCGCGCCTGGGTAACGGGTGGGCATTCGGCGTGGCCCCGTCTGCTGTCGGTAAGGCGGGATTGGGTGTTGGCGGTACAGAAGGTATCGGCCGCGGATATGCCCTGGGCTGCTGCGCCGCGCGCGCCAGCTCGCGCGCGCATTGCCGCAGCGCGAATTGCATTTCTGCTGCCGTGTGGAAGCGATTGCGTGGCTCCTTCTGTAGCGTTTTCATGACGATTCCCTCGACGGATGGCGGCACAGTGGGATTGAACGAGCGCAGCGAAGGCGGCATGGCCGAGGCATGTTGCATGGCGATGGAGACTGCCGTCGGCCCAACAAAAGGCGGGCGACCAGCCAGCATCTCGAACATGACCACGCCCAGCGAATACAGGTCAGACGAGTCCGTCAGCGTTTCGCCGCGTGCCTGCTCCGGCGAGAGATAATCAGCGGTGCCAAGCACGATGCCACTTTTGGTTAGCCCGCTTTCCTCCAGAACGCGCACGATGCCAAAATCGGTCAGCTTGACAAGTGGCCGCTCTTTGCCCGTCCAATGCTCAAGATCGCTGCCGCTATTCCACACGAGCATGATATTTTGTGGCTTGATATCGCGATGGATGAAGCGGCGGGAATGCGCTACCTGGAGAACATCGCAGACCTGCGCGGCGATGTCCAGCGCCAGGCGCGGCGGCAACTGGTTGAACTTGCCAATGAGTTGCTTGAGCGTCGGCCCGTTGATATACTCCATCACCAGATAATACTGATTCTCTTCCTCCACAAAATCGAAGATCGTGACGGCATTGGGATGGGAAAGCGCGGCGGCGGCGCGGGCCTCACGGCGGAAACGCTCCACGGCATGTTGATCGGTTTTATCAAGATTACGCAGAATTTTGATTGCGACATCGCGCTCCACCTGACGATCCCAGGTTTTGTATACGCTTGCCATACCGCCGGTGGCGATGTGTTCGCGAATTTCGTAACGCCCTGCAATGTATTTGCCATCAAGTTGACTCAATGTTTTACCTCAACCAACCTGGGAGAATTAAGAAGCTTTTTGCTATAACAAAAGTATACCAATCCGCCCCTTTTCAGTCAACTCTTTACACTAAACGGGTCAGAGCGGGTAAATTCTTGGGGAGAGGCCGTGGTGGGGGTCTCCTGATGTCGTTACCAGGGAAAACCACCTATCACGGCCTCTCATGATCCTCTTCTTTTGGAGATAATGGATAACGCTACGCCGTCCAGTCCTGCCGCGAGTCGGCATCGACGCCGCCGCTGGTGAGCGGCACCAGGCTCCCCTTGACGCTGTAACTGTTGGTTTTGGCGTTGTAGCTCAGGTTAGCGATCCAGATGTTGAACTGGTTGTTGGCGTAGAAGAGATAGGAGATCTGCGTGCCGTCCGGCGACCAGACAGGCTGGCTCACAAACTCACCCTCGACCAGCAGCTTCGATTGCTTGTATGCCTGTAGCGCCTGATTCTCAACTGTCGAATTGTTGGGGTTGGCGGTAATGTTGTTTGGCGGTGTGGGCATGACGTACAGTCCCATCTGCGTAGAGCTGATCTCGCGAATATAGGCGATGTGCTTGCCGTCAGGCGAGAAGGCTGGTTCGATGTTCGCTGTTGCAGTCGATGGTGGCGTGATCGCGATGCCGGGGCTGAATTCCTGCCCTGGATCGCCGGGATGATAATGTATCTGCGGATTATTCTTGATCGCATAGGGATCTTCCATGAAGATCTGGATCAATTGCTGCGTCCGCGTGTTGTCATACGTGTAATGGGTGTAGATGATCTGGTTGAGATTGCCGGTGTTGGGACGGAAGCTCGGATCGCGGTCGCCGCCGTCGCCGTAGCTGGCAAGAGCCACCAGATTATGGTTCATAACGATGTCGTTTGTAATCGTAGGTTCATTGGGTTTGAATGGGATATAGAACACCTGCATATCCAGAAACGGCGCTTGATCGAAATCCGGCCCCAGGTCGCCATATGGATAGTTTGCCCAATAATAGAGCTTTTGCAGGTCGCTCAGGAAGATGATGGTTTTGCCATCCGGCGACCAGGACGGTTGGGCAAACCAGCGCTGCGTCGCTATGGGGGCAAAGCCCGGATTGGCGTGAAAGTACCCAACGCCGTTCATCAGGACGTGCCAGGGGCCGCCGCTGCTTGACATGTAATCGAGGTTGGAATAGTCGTAAAAGCGGTTGATAAAGGCGATCCATTTGCCGTCAGGCGAGACGGCGGGATCGCGCACGTCGCCGGTAGTGGTAAGTTGGGTGATGTTGCGCGAGCCGTCGATTACAAAGAGATGGCGGTTCTGCGTGAAGTAGATATGGCCCTTGAACAGTACCTGGTTGTTGACGCCGATCACAGAACCATTGCCAGTAGTTTTCGTGTTAAAATTGCCGCTGCTGCCGCCAATGCCAAGACAGGATTGCAGGCTGAAGGCCAGCAATACCAGCAGGCACAGCGTAAGCCAGGGAATAGAGCGTTTTTTCATGATTATTTTCCCTATTATCATCCAATGTGGCGGCGCAATTGATTGCGCCAGGGCGCGATAAATCGGCCCCTACGGGCGCAATCAATTGCGCCGCCACATTTTTTTCATACCTGGAGTGCGGCGGGTGACTCGAAGGCCACCAGGAAGACCAGGTCCAGCAGACTATGGATGCCCAGAAGGTCACTATTGCCATTGAAGAGACTCTGCGCGCTGGCCTGCATTGCCTGCCACGACGTGCCGGGGGGCGTAACGGGTACATCTGCCTGCGCCGGAACGTTAGCGGGCGTTGCGGCCACTGCCGTACCGCGAGCAGTCATCGGGTTATTCGTGTCCACTTGCTGGCAAGCTGCCGCGCTGCCGATGGCAAAGATTTTCTGTATGAGCGGCACAACCCTTGCGCAATCCAGGACAACCACGCTCTGCACTCCTGATGATGTGTTGATGTTGGCCGTGGTTGAATAGGGCGGGCCGAGCGTGTACTGGCCGATCTGTCCCTGGTTCAGCGATTTCGCGAAGTACAGCAAGTTGAAAACGTCCTGCAACTGCATACTTGTCTTCACGGAGCCGTCAAGGTCTTGCGCGAGCTGTGGCAATTCGCCGATCACGCTGGGATTATCCAGCTTGTATTTCAACTGTGACAGGATTTGCTGCTGGCGTACTGAGCGGCCAAAGTCGCCGACGAGATCGGCGTGGCGCGAGCGCACGTATTCCAGTGCGGTCAGGCCGTCGAGGTGCTGCGGCCCCGGCGCGATATACAGGCGTTTGTAGGCATAGGGATCGGTCGCGCCCTTGCCGGTATCATCGGGATAAGCGTCATCGGTAATCGGGTGCAGGACATTGATGTCGATGCCGCCGACGGTGTCGATCACTTTGACGAAGCCGGACAGGCCAACCCATGCGTACTGGCTGATGTAAATACCGAAGTCCTGGTGGATCGTTGCCATGCTGAGCGCCGCGCCGTTCGAGCCGCCGCCGCCGAGCAGGTATGCCTGATCAAGCTTACCCATGCCGTGGCCGGGAATGTTGACCCAGGAGTCACGCGGGATGGAGAACATCGAAACAGTTTTCGAAGTGGGATCAACGGAGACGACGATATCCGTCTGCGCCAGGATACCGCCATTGATAACCCTACTCTTATAGTCGTCGTCGCTGCCCAGCAGCAGGATATTGAAGCGGCCGCCGCTCAAGATACCGCTGTTGCTGCTGCCGTTGCGCCCGGCGTTAGGATTTTCGTCGCCCTTGATGCGCGTCACCGTCTGGCCGGTAATGTCGCTGAGTGGTTTGGCGAAGTTGGCGTAGTAATAGTAGGTTCCTACGCTGACTACAATGAGCAAGAAAGTCAGGAGGCACACAACCACGCGCGCCCAGATGGGGAAACGGCGTTTCTTTTTGCGCGTATTCTTGCGCCCATTGGGCAGCGGCCCTTTGCCGTCAGGCGGCCCTTGCATATACGGCGGCGCGCCAGGCGCTCTTGGAGCCTGCCAGTTGCCCGGAGGCATACCTGGACCGTTCTGGGTAGCCATTGGCCTCACAGTTGGGTTGGCTGGTGGATACATGCCGTTGGGCGGCATCGACTGCGGACCATACTGTCCATACTGTCCATATTGTCCGTAAGGCATGGTTCCCGGCATCATCCCTGGCGATTGCTGTATCGGAGGCGTTGTCCTCATGCCGCCAGCCTGCTGCTCGACGAAGGACTGCGGCGCTGGCGGCGCGCCGTTAGGCATACCTGGGCCACTATAATAGCCTTGCGCGTATGGTTGCGTCGCGCCTCCATTCATAAAAGACGCTGGCGGCGTGGTTGGCCCTTGTAGAGGCGGTTGCTGCAAAGCGGTGGGATTGATTGGTGGTGGCGGGGTCACAGCAGGGTTGCCACTCCCATTACCGGGATTGTTCGGGGGTTGATTGGCCTTCCACTTTGACAGCAACCCCGATCCGGAAAAAGTTCCGGGCGGGGGCGCGTCTTGCGGTCGCTCATTGGCATAGGCGCTTCCCCATCTTTGTTCAGGCGCATCATTGTTGCCCTGATAAGGTTGTGATGGCAGCGGTTGATCGTTCATAAAATGTATTTGCTCCCTGCTTTACTGAGTTATCGTCAAATTCAATCCCAGGCGGCATATATCGGCCTTTAGCCCTGATTGGTACGCGGTGACTTATCTCCCCAGTTTTCTTAGAATACGGATATATCCTCATACAGATGATAATGTTCAAAGGAACTCTTTCGTTTCACTTCATTATAACGAACAGGGAAGCAAAAAAATACAGCTTTGGCGCCAGGAGGAGCTTGTGTATAGGACATTTGGAGGACAAATCTCAACCTTAGCGAGATATGTCCTCGTTTTCCTCGCGCCTTGCCTGTAGAAACGCCAGCAGCAGCGAGCCTATTAACACCACAAGCAGCACGATCTCCATAGTGCTGAATCTTGTTTTCTTTTGCATGAGCTAGCTCCTATCGTGTCCATAACTCAACGCCAGCGCCATATGTGCGCAACAGGTGGAAATGTTGTGCTACCCAGGCATGGAAGCCGGCAACCTGCTTGATGGAAAAACGTCCAGAGTAAAAGAGGACGGCATGAACGTTGGGAGCGGATGCTGCCTGGATCAACTGTGGCAACGTCAGGTAGCCGCTCACGATACGCACCATCGATGTATCGACCAGAAATGGCGGCACGCTGCGGTTTGCCAGCGCCGCGATGAATTGCTCGTCCGTGATCACCTGCTGGCCCGGCGTGGTTGCCTGCTGGAGATTGCTAGCTATGCGCGCTACTAGCTGTGTCGATGGGCTGCTGGCTTGCTGTGATAACTGCTGGTAGCGGGTGTGATCGGGGATCAGGCCAGATACGACAACGAGCAGAATGAGAAAAGCCGCCAGCGGCGCGGCCAGCTTCGCCGTCGGGATAGTGGAGCGCAGTTCGTCGAGCGAGGGAATATTGTGCAATGCCATCACTGCCATACCGATCATCGGCGGCAGCAGAGCGATTGCGTGGCGCGGAAAGAGCGGAACCTGTATTAATAGCACCACGAACGTTGCCAGGAACCAGGCGATCAGCGGGATCACGCGCCAGTCGCGCCGCAGCAAGGCCACGAGCGCGCCGAACGCCGCCGCCAGCGACAAGGCCGCGTTCGCCAGCACGAACTGGCCCAGCATGTGTGTGTTCCCGGCTTCCTCGCTGATCAGCGCCGTCTTCGCCGCGGTATGGAAAAATATCGCCTGTTGGATGAGCGCGTTGAACGAGCCGAAATAGGGAGCCAGCACGATCAGCGCCGTGGCGAGACAAATCACTATGGCAGCGCTGATCGGGATCAGGCTTTTTACGCGCGTACCGGGCTGCTCCTGTCGTATCTGCCACAAGCGCGCTAGCAAGAGTAGTCCAATAGGCACGAGTGCGGTTACTCCCAACAGCTTCGTCAGGATGCTCAGCGGTAGCGCGACCCCGCACAGGATCGCCATTGCCAGACCCTTTCGCCCGTCAGGATGCTCCCACCACGCGCAGGCCGCGCCTACTGAGACTAACATGAGGGCCGTTGACGGCGCTTCCGCTTGCAGAATCTGCGATTCCGCCAGGTAGAGTGGGGCCGCGATGAGCAGGATCATGGCCGCGATAGCGCCAACACGTCCGGCGAAGGCTTTGCCCATGAGGTACGCGCCCAGCAAGCCGAGCAAGGAAATACAAACAACGCCAACTCGCGCTGCCCAGATAGTCTGGCCGAGCAGCATGAAGAACGGATAGACCGACAGCAAGAAAAACGGCGGCTGTGAGGAAAATACCTGTCCGAACAGCGAGTTGCCCGCGCTCATCGCGCGCAGCGATTGCCAGTAGACGCCCTCGTCGTAGCCGTCATAGTCAAACAATTTGTTCAGGTTGTACAGACGCATGGCGATGGCGATGATCACCAGCGTCAGTATGAGAGCAATTGTCAGTATCGTTTGCCAGCGCGGCGCGGATTGTCGTGACGTCTGCCCGGCTTGTGTCCGCTTTGTTTCGTTCGTAGTCATAGTATTTGTTGTCATAAAGCATACTCTTGATCAGGTGTAGATTACACGTAACAGAAGCAATGTTGCTATGCGCTACGATACACTACAACGAGCTTTTTGGCAAGATACTTCTAGCACGAACCTGCTATAATGGAGATGCATGTGTCCCAACCTGGACAATTTTTAAGCGTGAAGGCGGCGGCTCTGCTCCGCCCGCGTGAAGGCGGTGGCCCTGCCCCGCCCGCTTTTTGCAGAAGCGAAAGGTGGATGTAGAGATGGCAAATGACATGAGCAATAAGCCGGATACTTCCGGCACACATATCTGGCTGCGCTATACCACGCAGTTTACCTCTGGCAAACGCACGCACACCGTTGAGGTGGGTATTCCGGTGCCGATTGGGGCGAGCAAGGAGATGCGCGAGCGACTGATTCGCGAGGCTGAGGTGGGTATGGAGCAACTCGCCGACCACATGGAGCGGCGCGTGGAGCAGATGCAGCACACGCAGCCCGTTCAACCGGCGCCCGGCATTGCTCCAGCGTCCAGGTCTTCCTCTGTGCCTGCCCAGACGCCAGCGCCGTCTCCCAAACCGCCTGTTGTGCCGCCTTCCGCTGTCGCTCCGATCCCCGCTCGCGTGGAGACTCCGCCTGCCGCTGAGCAGCGCGAAGTGACGATGCCGCCCACGCGCTCGACTATCGGCGCGAGTATGCCGGTTGGAGCGGGCGATGTGAGCAGTCTGCCCCAATTACTCCAGTACACGAATAGGGAGTTGGGGCTGGATGCGCGCAAAGTGATGGAATTGTTGGGAGTCAAATCGCTGCAAGGCTTGAATTATCGTGAGGTGGCCGAGCAGTTACAGCAATTGGTCGCGAGAGAACCAGCGCCAGCTGCTTCCGCGCCGACCAGCCCGCCTGCGCGTGATACGGAGCTAACCGGAACTGCACGGTCCGCGGCGCAATCGTCGCCTGCTTCGTCCAGCAGCGGCCCCGCCGCGCTGCGTTTGACTTCACGTTCCGCGCCTCCGGCAAACGATGTGTCGCCTGTGCTGGAGCCTCCCGCGGCGGAGCCGCGCGTACCGGCAGGCGTGTTGGAGATCAGAGAAGCCATCGTGCGTGGCTATCCCGCCGCCTCTGGTTTCGACGAGGAGGAAGATGTGCTTCCTGACGATGATGACGCGGGCTATCTCTCTGATTTGAGCGACGAAGAACGCGCGCTCGCGAGCGATATCTTGAGTCGGCTGCGCGATGCTCACGGCTCCTCGCAGGCTAGCGATGCGCGTTTGAAGGTGCTGTCTAACGTGGTGAATAACCAGGTTTCCGATGATCAGTTAGAGGAATTGATCGCGGGTGTGTGGGGTACGACGACGCTCAAAAAGTTGAAAAACGACCAGCTCGAGGCGCTCATTTACTGGGCCAAACATGCTGATGATTTTATTGCCGAGGTGGATATGATCTTGACGTTGTTGCAGGAGGAAGCCTATGCGCGTAGCGACCGGTGAGGCCAAAGGTCGCAGGCTCAAAGGTCCCGTCGATAAAGGGACGCGCCCTATCATTGACCGCGTCAAGCAGGCGTTGTTCAATATCCTCTCCGCGCGCGTGGAGGATGCGCGTTTTCTCGACCTCTTCGCAGGTACGGGCAGCGTCGGCATCGAGGCGTTGAGCCGCGGCGCGGCCAGCGCCACCTTTATCGAGCTGAATCACAAAATGTTGCAGGTGGTGCGCGAAAATTTGCGGATCACCGGCCTCGCGGACCGCGCCGAAACACTGCGCGCCGACGCCTTTAAATTCCTGCAATCAGCGGTGGCCCCATATGATATGATCTATGTAGCGCCGCCGCAGTATCAAGAGATGGCGGCGCTGGCGCTGGCTCTGCTGGATAGTGCGCCGCTAGTGGTCGCGGAGAGTATCGTTATCGTGCAGATTCACCCCAAAGAGCGGCCCGGCGTGGTGGCGGTTCCGCTCACACGCCTGGTCATGACCGACGAGCGGCGCTACGGTAGCACGCTCTTACTGTTTTATCAACCGAAAAAAGATGAGGAGTCCGTTACCCATGTCGATACAGCTTCACAAACCTGAGTATCTTGTCGTGTACGTCAGTGATATGCAGCGTTCCGTTGCCTTCTACCGCGACATCTTAGAGCTGTCCGTGAAATTTACATCGCCCGGTTGGAGCGAGTTCGATACCGGGACGATCACCCTGGCGCTGCACATGACCGGCCCCGCTGGCGGAAATGAGCCGTCTTACCAGGGACGGCCCCCAGCGGGCATAGCCCATCTTGGCTTTATCGTCGATGACATCCAGGCGGTCTATGAATCGCTCAAAGCGCGGGATGTCCATTTCTCCATGCCGCCGCAGAAGCAGCCAACGGGCCGCTTCGTAGCAGTGCTACACGATCCCGACGGCTTTGGTATCACTCTACAAGATCGCTCATAAAGGAATTTGCTACAATGATGAACATGCCCACGCCCGGCGGGCGCTTCGCCTTCATGGATGCCAGCGAAGTGGCGCGTCGGCTCAAAATTGACCGCCTCACGCTCGATCAGTGGATACGCGATGGACGTATCAAAGCCTATCGCGGCGTCGGCAAAGACTCATTCTTCAAGACGGCGGAAGTCGAAGCGTTATATGGAGAACTGTACCCGGAGACCTCGGTAGCGGCGGCAATTGCCGCCGACGAAAGCGAGAGCGCCGCCGCTCCTTCCGGTCAGCCGCTTCAGTTAGGAGTGCGTAAAAAGCAAGATGCGCAGATGCGTGTCTACCAGCGCCTGCTCGCCGACGCCAAATGGTATGACGTTTCGGAATCCGAAATCCGCGAGTGGGCGCGCCAGCTTGCTCCCGACGGCTATGATCGCAACAAGAAGAACGCGTTACATGCCATCCAGAAACTGCAATATGCGGTCAGCCTGATCGAAGAAGCGCAAAGCAAACAGCAATGAGCATTTTCAGCCACAACATTTATGAAAATGTACGCACTCGTACCATTGTACTGTGCAAGACCCATTTTCATGAGCAGATGGATCTACTGCTCGCTTTGAGGTGGATTTTCTTCGATGTCCAATAAGCCAAGTCGTGCCAACCGATTCGCTAGTTCGTATGCGTCTTGCTTGTCGCCTTCTTTACGAATACCTATAGTTACTACTACCACGGTTACTCGCTGCTCTTCGAGCCTATAAAGGATACGGTAGCGTTGCCCTACTGCTCGGACGCTTCGATGCCCAATAAGATCATCTTTCAAGGGTTTCCCTTGCTTATCAGGCTCGTATTCGAGACGTCTTAAACGTATTCTCAGGCTTTCTTGTATCCGCCGATCTTTGATAACAGCTAGTTGCTTTTTAACATTCCGTGTAAGTACAACCCCCCAACGCTTCATTCCCATCCCAGCTCCTTCAAAACATCGTCAAGTGGCTCAACTCTACCCTCTTCCATATCTTTGATTCCCTGGCGGAATGAAGCCATTAACTCCTCATCCTGTATGACTTCCAGCGTTTCCAGCAGTGAATCGATAGTTTCAAGTAATTTCTGATATGTTTTATGGGGCAGGATGTCCATG
>DATLSW010000282.1:0-15190 GCA_035533955.1 Ktedonobacteraceae bacterium
AACATGGGGATGATCAGGGCTAGCGAAAAGATACGTAACCGATTTCTCCGCATAATGTGGAGCCTCCCTCAAGAAGACTAAATAGACGGCCCACCACGTTTTCATGGGAGCAAAATAGTGGGCAATACGAAACTATCTCCCTCTTACGATTATACGCTAGAAGAAATCTAAAACTCACCAATTTGATTGATCAGTTTTAGTTCTCATCTGAACAGATTCCTATTCTCTCGATGTTGTACGTACTTTGCCCATGGTAGTGTGCAAATTATACGGAGTAGGACTACAGATGTCAAGAGTTTTGGTGGCTTGTTTGCTTGACAATCCGCACAAAGTATGGTCATGTGTTATGAAGTAGCGACATTTATGCTACAAATCTTTCAGGAGAAAAAAGAGAGTATGATACAGATTGATATTCCACAACGCGGCGTCCTCGCACTCGAACACGCCGTATTTGATATCAACGGCACGCTGGCCGTCGATGGCAACGTGATAGAGGGTGTGGCCGAACGTTTGCGGACGCTGGGTGAGTTGTTGACGATCCACGCTTTGACGGCGGGATCACACGGCAACCTGGAACAGATCGAGCGCACGCTGGGTATCCCCTTGCGGCGCATCACCACCGGCGAAGAAAAGTACCAGTTCGTGCAACAGCTTGGCCCCGCGAAGGTCGTTGCCATCGGCAACGGCATGAACGACGTGGGGATGCTGCGCGTGGCCGCGCTCGGCATCGCCGTGCTGGCGGATGAGGGCGTAGCAACGATGACGTGCCAGGCGGCAGATGTTCTGGCTCTCGGCCCGCTTGCTGCCATTGATCTGCTGCTGCAACCAAAACGCCTGATCGCGACGCTGCGCCGATAAGCACGTCATTTCCCATCAATGGATGCGCGGTGCGCTCTGGCCCGTTCATAATAGCCGTCGGCGCTGGAGATGATCCCTTCTTGTTCGGCGGGGCTGAGAGTGCGGGCGACTTTCGCGGGGACGCCGAGGGCAAGGACGCCTTCGGGGATGGTTTTATGCTCGCTGACAAGCGCGCAGGCGCCGATGATCGTGTTGCTGCCGACGCGGGAGTGCGATAAAACCGTGGCATTCATGCCGACCAGCACATGATGGCCCAGAGTCGCGCCGTGAATGACAGCGTTATGCCCGATGGTACACTCGTCGCCAATGGTAAGCGGGGCGTCCTCATCAATATGCAGCGTGCAGTTGTCCTGGATGTTCGTGCGGCGACCGATGACGATGGGGCCGCTGTCGCCGCGCACGACCGCGTTATACCAGATGCTCGCGCCCTCGTGAATGGTAACATCACCGATGATCACCGCGCCGGGAGCGATGAAAACGTTGTCGGCAATCCTGGGCATAATGCCCTTGAATGGGAGAACTGGCATGGCCCCTCCTCAAATATTCAAGCCACGACGCGCTTGATCGCCCAGACAATCTCATCCAGGCGCGGGGAGTAACGCGCGGCGGCGGGATCAAAGCTGTTTATGACCACCTGGTTGTAATTCTGCCCTTCAGCGTGGATGTATTCTTTATTGTTGAGCGCCATCGCGACATGGGTAATGCGCTGGCTGCCGAAGAAAATCAGATCGCCTTCACGCAAATCGGCGCGCGCTACCGATATTTGCAAGAAATCGTGCTGCTGATCGGCGTCACGCGGAATGATAGAACCGCCCATGCGATAGCACAATTGCACAAAACCGCTGCAATCGATACCTTCCCAACTTGTGCCGCCCCAGAGATATGGTCGGCCCAGCAGCGACCGCGCGCACGCGGTGACAGTACTAACGGGAGCCTGCGAGTAAGGATCGGCGCTGTCGCGAATATCAATGGCGTCGCGCGGGAGCCAGGCCAGATGTTCCCCCGGCAAGGCTACCTGGAGGCGCTGAGGATGGGTGATGTCCTGAATGGGCAGCGCGCTGGAGAGATACGCCATGCCACCGGTCTCATCCCCTTCGGCATGAGTATACAAAGGCGTGTGCGTCGCGGTTACGACGGCGGCGTAGGGCAGAGCCGTGCCGCAACTCACGCCAACTTTGCAAAATCCCTTGACAATCGGCTCCTCAAGCTGATCGGTGTGAATCCACCCCGCGTAATCGGACAATGTGACGTGCGTCCACGCGCCAGTAGCTTCATCAGGATTAGCGGGCGTATTCATGAGCGCCTGTGTAACCAGTTCAGAGGTTGGATCAGGATCGCGGCGGATGTCGGCAACGCCGACGGCAACAACGCAGGTTGCGGCGATGGTCATGGCTTTATTCATCCTTAGATAGAGATCGTGAGAGGGCGGGACAAAGCTACCGCCCAATGATACATAGGATACGAGCATAGGCGTACTGTTGCGCTAGCGCATGGCATTACTCATAACAAACACCAGATTCGCCGGGCGTTCAGCCATACGGCGCATCAGGTAAGGATACCACTGCGAACCGTAAGGCACGTAGACGCGCACATTGTAGCCTTGATTTACCAATTTCTCTTGCAAGTCGCGCCTGATACCATAGAGCATCTGGAACTCGAAAGCTTCTTTGCCGATGCCATGCTCGCGGGCATACTTGCAGGTCGCATTGACAATGGCCTCGTCGTGCGTGGCAATCGCGGGATAATTGCCGCGCAAGAGCAGCATCATCATCAACTGCACATAATTATGATCGACCTCGCTTTTGTTCTGAAAAGCGACGGTTTTCAGTTCTTTGTAGGCTCCCTTGACCAGCCGGACGCGCACGCCGTGAGCGACAAGCTGCTCAAGATCTTTCCGGCTGCGATACAAGCAGGATTGCATCACGGTGCCGACATGCTCGAATTGCTCGTGCATTCGCAGCGTCATATCGATCGTTCGTTCCGTGTAAGCCGAACCCTCCATATCGATCCGTACAAAGATTGGGTAGCACTGCGCGTGCGTCAGGATGTCGCGCACGTTTTGCTCGCACACTTCTTGCTCGATATCCAGACCCAGCGCGGTCAGCTTGATCGAGATGTTGGCATCAACACCATGCTGCTTGATAGCTTGCAGGCTAGCGACGAAATCCTGCGCGGCAGAACGGGCCTCTCGTTCATCCGAGACGTTTTCGCCGAGATGATCAAGCGAGACACGCAGCCCCATCTGGTTCAGTTCGCGCGTCACCTGGATGGCCTCGTCAAGAGCCTCACCAGCGACGAAGCGATGAGAGAGGCCGCGGGCCGCGCGATTGGAAATCACAAAGTGGCGCACGTTGTCGTTTTGCGCCAGATACAACAATGTATCTCTCAGCACCATTGCTAAGTTCCCCTTTCATACGAAGATAGTCTTTCTCTTATGATAGCACATAACGGGGACAGGCGTGGCATTACGACGTATCGGCGCTGCTTTCCGGCCCGATGCGCCCCCACAGGCCCAGGCGCATCAATTCGTTGCGCGCATCGAAGCCAAAAAGGTCGGCGTCCATGTCGCGACCATAATGAATGACTAGACCGCGCAGCATCTCAATCTGCTCCGCTTTGCTGGCGGTATCGCGCTCAAACGGAATATGTTGAGCAAGCTGCTCGATGGCTTGCCGGTGATACCACTGCTCCTGCGTTTCTGTCATGATGGCGCTTGCTCGTTTCCAGGTTTGTCACCAAACGATATGATACTCATCGACAAGCCACACCACGATACACGTTTATATACAATGAACATAGCCAATTTACCCTATGGCTGCGCATGATAACTTGACCGCAGAAAAAGCGAATGTTACTGTGATCATAACACAATTGTTTACGGAACCAAAGAGACGCTACTGAAATCCAGAGGTGGATAAACGACAATGCTCTGTCCATTTTGTAATACAGCTCGCTTAGATAATGAAGCTCCCTGCCCCTATTGCGGCGCGCCTTCGCCCATACAAGGAAAAGCCAACGCCGGGATGGGATACGCGGGTATATGGCAAAACCCGCCTCCACAACTATCGTTCCCACAGGCGCAGCCGCCAGAGAGCGGCCAGTTTTCGCCAACGCAGGCCAGGGACGAACAGCAGCGACAATCCATGCTGCCGGCGCTCTATCAGCCGCCGCTGGGAGCGATGCCGCCAACCGGACAGGCGCTCATACCCGCGCAAGAGCAGAATGTTGGTGATATGCTGGCATCCCTGCCGGAAAACGCCACATACATCGCGCCGATGTATACGAAGCCGCGCGCGCTTATCCCACGCTACCGCGCAATCAGCGGCTTGCTCAGCATGATCGTCGTCGCTTTGCTGCTCTGCGGAGGTCTGGGCTATTACGCGAAAACGAGCGGCAAGCTCGATGCGTTCGCGCAGATGGCCGGGGTTGTACCGCCGCCCAATGTTCACCTGACAGCAACGCCCATTTTATTGGTCCCTGCCGCACCGCAAATAACGGGGCCAGCCTATACAATCATCAACTCGGCCACGACCACGGACCGCCTCAACAGTCAGCATGTGGCGGTCGATCAGAACAATGTCTTCAGCCCAGGTGAGACGATCTATCTGACATACAGCGTGCAGCGTCCGAAAACGCCGGGCATCGTAACGATCAAATGGTATACCAACGGCGCGTTTTACCAACAAAGCCAGACGCAACAAATCGACGTGGCGATCAACGGTTTTACAACCGAACAGTTTTCTACGCCAACCGAGGGCAAAGTTGAACTCTATTGGAATAACGATCTGGCAATCACGCTCTTTTTCGTGGTGAAATAAATCCTGTTTGAGAGAACAAGAGCAGTGGAGGGTAAAAGCTAGCCTTTGCCCTCCACTGCCCTTGTTCTCTCAAACAATGCTATTCTTATCCGCAGAGTGTGTCTACGCTGATATCTCCTAAGACCTGCACCTGGCAGGCGAGGCGCGTATTGGGATTTTTTTTGAGATCGCCGCGCAGCCAGAATTTTTCCATGAACGTCAGCCCGTTGGTATTCGACGAGGGAGTGACGGACACGCGATCGGTGCCGCAGAGGCCGTTGCCGTGGCAGTTGGCAAATTTCCAGAGGCCGCAGTACACGGGTACGTCGTGTTCAAGCGCGGCATAGCGTACAGCATCGCCCGCGGGAACTTCAACGTTGACATTTTCATGCACAAAAGTAATCGTTGGCACGATTTCATCCTCCAAAGGTATTATAGTAGCAAATAGCGAAATCAACGGTTGCCGATTTGGAACGGACAACCGCCCTCTTCCTGTCAGATAGTAGCACAGAGAGCCAGAGGCGTCAATGTTATTCGTCCCACTTCATCCACCTGGTATGTTGTAGAATCTCCCTCGCTATCTGCGCCACCGTCTTGCCGTCCGTCGTGACGAGCAGGTCTTCAACTTTATTGCGCTCCATGATGGCGGTCAGTTCGGGAGCGCGCTGGAGATGCCAGGCAAGGCCCGCGCCCAGTTCGCGCTGTTTCAGGCGATCCGCGAGCGTATTCAACGACGCGCTGAGCCGGACGACGAAGATGTCCGCGCCGGGTATGGCCGCGCGGTAATGATCCAGTTCGGAGCGGGACTCGATCACGTCGGCGACGACGAGGCTGGCCGCGCCATATGCGCGGAAGTTAGCCCAGACTGCCGCGAGGTTTTTCATGGCGAGCCTTGTGCTGAAACGATCACGCGGTTGGCGCGGATAGCACCAACGCAAGGCATCGAGGTCAACGAAGGCGTGGGCAATCTGCGCCTGTTCGAGCAATTCGGAGACTTCCGAGGCAACGGTCGTCTTGCCGACGCCGACAGGGCCGGTGATAATCATGACAGGTACGCTGGTTGGCACAATTTCCTCCCATTTCTGCTGCCATATGCAGGCCGCGCAACAATAGTAATGTATCATATTCCTATATCCCATGCATGAAGAGAAGTGTACAGGCTAGAAATCAGAGAGGTGATATGATGCAGGAAGAACTGAAAGAACAGGAAATCCCGGTCAAAGTTTACCGGACACAGGATCGCTTGATGGTAGTCGCTCCGCTGCCGGGGCTGGAACCCGAAAACATCCAGGTTGAAGTGACGGCAGATGGCTATCTCATTATTCGCGGAGAATTGCGCGGCGCGCTGAAGGATGTGAAGGAACTACTCATAGATGAATGGAGTATCGGCGGCTATCATCGCAAGCTGCTGCTGCCGACGGCGGTCAACGCTGAAAGCGCCAACCTGTCCTACGGGAACGGAGTACTGGCGATAGCCTTCCCTATCGCCGAGCAGGTAAAGCCTGCCATGCTCACGCTGGCGCGCGTGGCTCCCGCGCACGGCCAGCGTTGGGGCAATGCCGGGCATCCGCCAACTGATGATGCTCATTGATGGATATGCGCTGTAGCGGCGCAATGATGAAGCCCCTACGCACTCGCCATAACGGCCTATCCAATCTATTTTACATTGCGCCCCTACGAGTCCAGGTGCGCCTGCAAATGGATCGCCACATTGTTGCGCAAGGCGTTGGAGACGGGACAGAGTTGCTCCGCTTTGCGCGCGGCTTCTTCAAAGGCCGCCGCGTCCATACCCGGCACTTTGCCGCGCACATCCAGTTCGATTGTGCTAATCTTCGGAGCGCCATTGATCTCCTCAAACGTACAGGCGGCGTTCACCTGCAAGCGTTCCGGCGTCTTGCTGGCTTCGCCAAGTACGACGTTTAGCGCCATCGCGTAACAACCGGCGTGGGCGGCGGCGATCAGCTCTTCGGGGCTGGTTTTGCCATCCGGGCGTTCCACGCGCGAAGCCCAGGTCATCGGCAGGTACTCTACAGCTTTACTGCCTACTGTGACCTGACCATGCCCTTGCGCCAGGTTGCCTTCCCAAATCATTTCCGCGTGTCGTTGTGCGTGTAACATTGATTTTCCTCCGTTTCGTAAATGGTTCCTGATACAATCTTTATGGTGAGATGTTCTCTTTTAATCATAGCACGATGATGCCTATAGCGCTGTGATGAAAGTCGCGGCGTTACAAAGTTCCAGGGCGACCGCAAGAGTCGCCCTGGAACGCACATTCCTGCCTCAGCTACAGAGCCGCGTGATAGACTATCATCATGCGCCGTGTTTTGTTAGTTTCAATCGGTAGGATATGCCCATGAACGATCAGGTTCTCAGTCCGCTGGATACCTTGTACGAGGAAGTATTGGGCAACGCGCTGCCGCTGCCCGCCGCGCTCACCGCCTTGTATGGCCGTCTGTCCATCCCGCCTCGTTTGGGACGACCGCACGTCATCGCCAACTTCGTGACGACGCTCGATGGCGTGGTATCGCTGAACATCCCCGGCAAGTCCGGCGGCGGCGAGATCAGCGGGAATAGCCAGCATGATCGCATGGTGATGGGCCTCTTACGCGCTATCGCCGACGTGGTGATCGTCGGAGCGAACACGGCGCGCGCCGTTCCCCAACACATCTGGACAGCGGAACATATCTATCCCCCGCTCACGGACGCCTATAAACAACTCCGGGCCGCGTTAGGGAAAGGGGAGTCGCCGCTGAATGTGTTTGTGACGGCGCGCGGCAACGTGAACCTCGATCTGCCTGTCTTTCAATCAGGGAAAGTTGCTGTCCTGATTGTTACCAGCGAACAAGGCGCGCGGCGCATCGGCGCACATGCATTGCCAGCGCGCGTTCAGGTACAGGCCGTTACAAGCCAGGAGCGTATCAGCGCGCGCGCCATCCTGGATGCCGCACAGCAGATTCGCCAGAGCGAGATCATGCTGGTCGAGGGCGGAGCGCAGTTGCTGGGTGATTTCTTCGCCGGGCAATGCCTGGACGAGTTGTTTCTGACGCTGGCCCCGCAAATCGCCGGACGGAACGCCTCGGTCGAGCGTCCGGGACTGGTGATGGGCAAGCTGTTCGCGCCTGAACATCCCCTGTGGGGATCGATGGCGAGCGTCAAACGTGGTGGAGATCACCTGTTTCTGCGCTACAGATTTGAGTTAGAGAAATAATTTTCTGCCGATAGCCCTGGCTGCTGCGCAGCCAGGGCTATCGGCAGAAAATTATTTCTCTAACGATGTTTTGCTGTTGCGCTCGCCGTCATACGAGAGCAGAATACGTTTGCCGTCGTAGATGGTTTCCAGGTGAACGGGACGACTCCAGACCATGTAGATATGCTGGAGCGTCTTCTCGGCATAGACCAGGTCGAGCTCCTGCCCCTCGAACATGTGCTTGACGTAGAGTTCGCGGTTGCCGTGGTAATCGCCATCATCAATCACGAGATAGGGAAAACCGAAGTTGGTCATGTTGGCGACAATGTTGTCGCGCACCTTCTCCCAATTTTTCTCGACGATGACCCACTCGTCGCCCTCTTTCTTAAAGACGTAGAGGTCGAGGTCTTTGATCAGGTCTTTGGTCAGATAGTTGCGCAAGAAGGAGACATCATTCTCCATTTCGCGCACCTCGAAGATCTTCTGTTTGCCCATCCCCGGCGTGCGCCCAAGTCGCTCTTGCTCTTCTTTGGTAGGATGATCCCAACGCCGCTCGATATCCTCGTACATCTTGTAACCGAGGTAATAGGGATTGAGTGATGTACGCGAGGGTGAGAGAACGCCAGAATGCAACTGCGCGAATTCAAGGACATCGGAGTCCGAGATGAGGCCACGATCAGCCATACGGCGCATGATGCGTGAGTGATTTAAAGAGGCCCAGCCCTCATTCATGGTTTTTGTTTGCATTTGCGGCACGAAGTACAATTGCTCCAGGCGCACGATCTCGATGATATCGCGCTGCCAGGGCTGTAAGTGCGGCGCGTAGCGCATAAGGAACTGGAGAATGTCCTTCTCCGGCTTCTCCGGGAATTTGGGCGGCTTGCCGGGACGCAGATCGCGATCTTCCTCGGCACGCCTCGCCTTCTTATCGAGACCCCATAGGTCGTCATACTCGCTGGAAGGCGCGGCGAGCTTCTGTTTCTCCTGTTCTTCCCCGCGCGCAGGCTCGTCGGAGTGCATGAAAAGATTATAGTCAACGTGTTCCTGAATTGAGAGAATGGCATCCAGGAAGTGTTCGACTTCGGCTTTGCCGTGATCGAACTCGTACTTCGCAATGCGTTCAGCATGGATGCTGACCTTGTCGATCATGCGCCGCGAGGTGTGCTGAAAGTAGGCGTTGTTCTTGAAAAAATCCGTGTGGCCGAAGACGTGCGCCGCGACAAACGTGTTTTGCAGGAGATCATTCATCTCCATGAGAAAGGCATAGCTCGGATTAGTATTGACCACCATCTCGTAGATTTTGCTTAATCCGAGGTCATAGTGCATCTTCTGCCGGTAATAAGCCTTGCCATGCGTCCAATGACTGAACCGTCCTGGCAAGCCATAGGAGGCAAACTCATACATGATCGAGGCGGGTACGAGTTCAAAATGCGTCGGGAAGGGATCAAGGCCAAGATTGATGGCCTCTTCCCACGCGTAATCGATCATATCCCGCAACCGTTCGAGACTCGAGAGACTATCTGTCATAGCTGACTGCCTTCCTAAGCTACCGCGCCGGAATCGGGTCGCGCTGCGCGAAGAACTTGCGGAGCGCCGGATACACGTCCTTCTTATCGGAAATGGTCACAGAGCTGAATTTCTTGTCGCTAATCTTGCTATAGGCGCTCATCAATGTGCTGGGAGAGCGATAATGCCCTTCGCGAATCTCGCCGTAGCCAAAGATGTTACAGAGTTCGATCAACTTATTCACCAGTTGCACGCAGCGATCGTTGTCCCACGGCAGGTTATCGCCATCAGAGAAATGGAAGGGATAGATGTTCCAGTCCGCCGGGTTGTAGCGTTCTTTGATGATGTCCAGGGCCAGTTCGTAGGCGGATGAGACCTGCGTGCCGCCGCTTTCGCCCTTGTGAAAGAATTCGTCCTCCGTGACTTCTTTGGCCTCGGTGTGATGGCTGACGAAGATAATTTGCACGTTGTTGTACTTTGTGCGCAGGAAACGCACCATCCAGAAGTAGAAGCTGCGCGCGATGTATTTCTCGAACTCGCCCATAGATCCAGATACATCCATCATCGCTATCACAACAGCGTTCGATTGATACTTAATGGTCGGCTCCCACACCTTGAAGCGCAGGTCTTCGTTCCTGATATCCTTAAATCTGGCCTCGCCTTTGGCCGCGTTGCGCTTCATATTCTCCATGATGGTGCGCCTCTTGTCCAGGTTAGTCATGGGGCCGGTTTTGCGCACATCGGTGAAGCGCACGGCCTCGGTCTGGAGTTCCTGCTGGCGTTTCTGCTCCAGGTTGGGCAACGCGAGATCTTCGAAGATCAGGGCGGCCAGTTCTTCCATCGAGACTTCGGCTTCGTAGTAATCGTAGCCGGGGTCTTTACCGGCATCACCCTTCTTGCCTTTGCCGGGTCGCGGCTCTTGCGCCACCACGTCGCCCACCTTGCTCTTGCCGTCGCCCTGACCCGCGTGCGACTGCCGCCCCGGATCGAAGCGAAAACGATACTCGTCCAGCGAGCGCACGGGGATACGCACCGTCTTCTTCCCGTCGGAAAGGATAATACTTTCTTCGCTCACAATATCGCTCAGGTTCTTCTTGATCGCCTCGCGAATGCGCTGCTTGTGGCGCTCCTGGTCCATCAATCCTTTGCGGTGTAGTGACCAATCATGCTGAGAAACAGACATAGGACACCCTCCTTTTTAACGCGGCCAATGATGAATCCACGAGAATCTGGGCTGTTGTGGCGGCGCAGGCCGGTCGCGATAAATCGGCCCCTACGCAATGAATTGCGCCGCCACAACGGGTTTCATTACCATTGTCCGCGAAAGTTGTTATCGATTGAGCAGGCTGCCGGTGTAACGCAGCATTTCGTTGGCGCAGACATGGCAGTAGCCATGCTCGCTCATCAGGCGATCGACGACATCGTTGATCTTGCGCAACTGCTCTTTGTCGGGCGTGCGCGTCGAGGTCGTGATCTTGACGACGTCGCGCAAGTCAGCGAACAGCTTTTTCTCGATAGCTTCTTTCAAACGCTCGTGGCTGGTATAGTCGAAGGTGAGACCTTTGCGCGCCAGAGACGAGATGCGGATGAGAATCTCCTCGCGGAATGAACGTTTGGCATTCTCGGTCACGCCGATCTGCTCCTCAATCGAGCGCATCAACTGCTCGTCCGGCTCTAGCTCTTCCTCGGTGATGGGATCGCGCAGCTTCGTTTTGTTGCAGTACGCCTCGACGTTATCGAGGTAGTTGTTCAGCAGCGTGCGCGCAGATTCCTCGAAGGAGTAGACGAAGGCGCGCTGCACTTCCTTCATGGCGATCTGGTCATACTCTTTGCGCGCCTCGCTGATGAAGTTGAGGTAGCGTTCGCGCTCCTCGCGCGTAATGCTGGTGTGCTGGTCAAGACCATCGCGCAGCGCGCGCAGGGCGTCGATGGGATTGATGCAGGTCGTATTCGGCCGGATCAGCGCGTTAGAGAGGCGGTTGATGACATAGCGCGGCGAAATGCCGTCCATGCCCTCGCGCACCGCTTCATCTTGCAGTTCCTTGACATCCTTCAGTTTGAAATCATCGATCTCTTCGCCGTCATAGAGTTTGAGTTTCTTCATCAAACTCATGCCATTTTTCTTCGATTGCTCCAGGCGCGTCAGCACGGCGAAAATGCTGGCGACGCGCAGGGTGTACGGCGCGATATGCACGCTCTGGAGCGAACTTTGCCTGAGCAGCTTCTCATAAATCTTGACCTCGTCTGAGACGCGCAGATTGTACGGCACTTTGACGAGAATAATGCGATCTTGCAAAGCTTCGGACTTCTTATTGCCGACAAACGACTGGTATTCATGCTCGTTGGTATGGCTGACGACCACCTCGTCGGCATAGATCATGCTAAAGCGGCCCGTCTTAATGTTTTGCTCCTGACTGAGCGTGAGCAAGACATAGAGGAATTTCTCATCCGTCTTTAACAACTCCACGAACTCCATGATGCCCCGGTTGGCGATATTAAGTTCACCGTCGAAGCGATAGGCGCGCGGATCGCTCTCAACGCCTACTTCACCGATGGTGGAAAGGTCGATACCTCCGACTAATTCACTGATATCCTGGCTTTTCGGATCAGACGGCGTAAATGTCCCGATTCCTACGCGATATTTCTCGCTGAAGGCCAGGCGTTTGACCGGCACGGTTTCAATGTGACCGGAATAGTGATTATCGATCATGTAGCGGCAATGCGGACACAAGTCGCCCTCGATATAGATACCGAACTCTTTTTCCACATCCTCGCGCAGATCGTTGGGGATCAGGTGCAACGGCTCCTCGTGCATGGGGCAGCCTTTGATGGCGTAGACGCCACCCTCTTCGGTGCGTGTGTATGCCTCCATGCCGCGCTTGAGCAGGTGAACGATGGTGGATTTACCGCCGCCGACCGGCCCCATCAAGAGCAGGATGCGCTTGCGAACCTCGAGACGCTGCGCCGCCGAATTGAAGTAATCAACGATTTGCTGCAGTGGCTTTTCGATGCCAAAGATTTCCTCGCTGAAAAATTTGTAACGCGGCTCGCCGGAGCGAGTCGTCTCAACGCCCGCGTCATTGATCATATGATAAATGCGCTCGTGGGAAAGTCGGCCCACCTCTGATCGCTTCGAGGCAATTTCGAAGTATTGAGCAAATGTACCCTCCCATGCCAGCTCGCGTTCGCGATCACGGTATTCTTCTAACCGCTTCACCAGGTCCATAATTACCTACCCCTCTCTGTTGAGTTCTGTCAGGGATGTGGGTTGCCGCCTGACAGTAGAAAAGACGCACTATGTGATCGGGCAATGCCATCGTAATAGACGAATATATGAAGTGCGCGACTTCACCCTGCCCGACCCACCGCGGCCGTGACAGGAATATGGATGAGTCCAAAAAGGCTGGATTCCTTGTCCCATGCAGTCAGGGAAAGAACCAGCCCGTTTCTACGTTGCAAAAATCGTGATATGCAGTTGTTTGTCGTCACGCATCGTGTTGATATTCCTGCAATGTTCCAATCTGCCCTCCCTGTTGCGATGCCTCCATGTCCAGTATGCAATCATACTCCCTTCACGCTAAACGCAACATACTAACAGCTTTATGATGGCTAGATTCTCTACATTACCGGTTAATGTTAGCATACCGTACAGAGAGGTCTCTGTCAAGGCACAGCCGTGAATATTTTGTGAACGTGCCTCACTATGCCAGGTTTGGCTATGAGCGTAAGGTCGATTTATCGCTTCCACGAGGTAGAAGGGGCAACGCGCGTCACACCAGCACACTACAGACCCGGCGGGCGCGATAAACCGGATCCTACGTCCATTAGCGCGGGGCGATGATCAGCGTGACTTGCGAGCCGAGATGCAAGCCCAGCGCCGCGGCGGCATTGCCATCGCGCACGGCTACGCCCACGGTCTCTGTGCTATCGGTGAACAGGAACGGCGCGCCGCCAGTCGCCGCGGCGAAAAAGCGCGCGCGCCGATCAACCACAGCCCCGGTCTCCTCGAAGATGGCGCGTACCTGCACCTGCTCATCAAAAAGATCGGGAACGAGCGCCAGGGGAATATTCGTCACGATGTTGCCATAGTGATCGATGTGAACGATACGGGCGGCAATCGTCCCATTTTCTCTGACAGGTTGCCGCACATCCAGGCTCGCCAGGCTGGCCGGATCGATGGCCAGGCCAAATTCTCCCAGGCCGACGCCGCGCGCCAGGTAGGCCGCGGCGGGCGCGAAGACATCGCGCCCGTGAAAGGTGGTGCTGACCCGCGCCAGGCGATACCGCGTATTAGCGAGCATGACCGCTTGATGGACAGTTTGCTCGGCATAGATGTAACTGAACAGTCCGTTGTCTGGCCCAACAAACAACCAGTTTCCAGCGTGGAGCGCGATGGCCTCGCGCGTGCTGCCCACGCCTGGATCGACCACGCAGGTGAAGACCGTGCCGCGCGGGAAATAGCGGTAGACCGTGGCGAGTTGCCACGCCCCGGAGGCGATCTGCTGCGGCGCGACCGCGTGCGTGATATCGATCACCTGCGCATCAGGGGCGATACCGGCGATGACGCCTTTCATCACGCCAACATAGCCATCGCTGAGGCCAAAATCGGTCAGGAACGCGATCACAGCGCGTTTGTTGTCAACAGAAGCAGACATATCCATCGAATCACCTATTCTTTGTGACGACGGCAATTACGGCAACGAATGTGCGACACATACGAGCGGCGGGCGAGGCAGAGCCACCGCCCCTACGGAGGCAGAACCGACAAAATCAGCCCGGCCAGCGACAGTATGCCGACCAGCAGGGCGAACACGAGAAAGGTCAGATTTGTGCCAATGGTAGGCAGGAGCCAGAGGACGGGGACGAATGTGCCGACAATGCTGCCCAGCGTGGAGATGGCATAGAGATAGCCGACGGTGCGCCCCGCCGTTCCAACCTGCTTGACGCGCAAGCGGATGGCGAGCGGTGAGACGCAGCCCAGCAGGATGGTGGGCAGGGCGAATAGCAGCAACACGGCCATTAATGAACCATAGAAAATGCCGAGCGACAGCGGCGCGAAGGTGAACAGCGACCAGTTCAGCACGGGCCGGGCGATCAAGGGTACGAGCGCGATCAACAGCGCGGCGAGCAACGTCAGGGTGTAGAGCAGCGCCGGTCGGGGAAAGCGATCCGCCACGAGTCCGCCGACATAGTAGCCAATGGTGAGATAGAGCAGGATCAGGCCAATGAGGCTGGCCCAGACGAAGAGCGAGTCGCCGAAATCGGCGGCCAGCAGGCGCGACGCGCCAAACTCAATCGCCAACGAAGCCGCGCCCGCCACAAACACCATCAGAATGAGGAGCCAGCCACGCGCTCTTTGCATGAATGTAGCGGGGACGCTCTCTTTGGGTGATGCCGCGTCGCGCGGGCGCTGTGTTGATATGGTCATACCATGATTTCTCGTTCTATCATCGTAGATTCCCGATGCGAGTGACGGCCGCGAGGTATGTGGCGGAGCAATGTATTGCGCCACCGCATTTCCTGGGTCGCTGACATATTACCCAGTTATGCGAGCTGGAGACTCGCCAGCACGTCCTTTTTGACGTTGCGCGCGGCCAGCCGCAACTGGGCAAAGGCTTCCGCTCCGAGCCGCTGCTCCAGCGTATCCAGGAACTGCTCGAGATAGTCTACCGTCGCGAATTGGAGAGATTGGCGCTCTTGCAGGAGAAAAATCATGAGCGCCAGCGACTCCGCGTAGTATCCTTGCTCGTACCATAAGACGCCGATATTGGTCAGAATCATACCCTTATTGTACGGTTCTTCAAGGCTTTGCGCAAATCGTAACGCTTCCTGGTAAAAGTGC
>DATLSW010000283.1:0-6781 GCA_035533955.1 Ktedonobacteraceae bacterium
AGCCTGAACTTATTGATGCTGGCAGCCGTCGGTTTCACCGGCGTGACACGCGACCGCAAGATCGGAAAATTCGTCGCCGGCGTTCTGATCGATGCTGTGCTTGCGTTCATCGTGAGCGGCCTCTTTATCGGCTTCGGCAACGTGAGCAACCGGGCCGCTCCTATCGTTGCCTATGTCGTTTTGCTGGCAAGCAACCTGTATGCTCTGCGGCAAGTTGCCAGCGTCGATGCGTCGAAAGAGCAGATCAGGGTTGCTCCTGTGTTGTGGCGCCCGGCGCTGTTGGGCGCGCTGACGGGCCTGCTCCCGCTGGCAATCATCCTGACTTTTGTGCTGACGACGCTGGTGGCGCGCTCACCTATCACCCCTGAGCCGCCCATGTTCCCTCTGTTACGCGCTCTGTTCGTCGTCTTCATCGGCATTCCGACGCCGGGCGCGGTGCTGGCCGTGAAGTTGTCGCGTCCTATGCGCTTCGCCTCGCTGCTGCGCAGCAGCGCCATCGCTGGAATGTTGATGTGCGCTGGCGCGCTGCTGCTGGTCATGCTGCTCTGGCTGGCCTCCCTGGCCGGCCACAGCCCTATCTTTGCGCTGCTAAGCCAGACCTGGCCGACGCTGCTGCTCATGGTCTGTGTGCTGGGTGTGCTGGGCGCGCTGCGCGGAATGCTCGACGCCTGGGTCTACCGGAAGATCAGCAAGAAGGGGAATTAAGGGATGTGGGATTTGCTTTGACATTTGTTCCTTTTTTGAGATAGTATGTTCATGAAAAATAGCTCGTCTGCCATGTGTAGAAGGAGTAACGGTGCCGTCCGAAAGGGCGGCACTAGCCTTTTTGGTTCTCATATACCTTACACTCTTCCCATAATTTTCTTCTGCTATGTTCATGTTCTACATAATATGCAGTCCATAAGAGAACATATTCTCCACGGTCTGACGGGATAACAACGTAGCTAAAATCCTCAAGGGCCAGTACTATTCTTTCTTTACCTTTCCGGATATTCTTCCAGTATTTGATATGGTCGGAATGCGTATTGTCAATAATCGAGCGGGGCCAGCGTATACGTTCGCATCTTCGTAAATCAGGTAAACGTTCATTTTCTATGTCCCCCTCACTATTGTTGTTTAGACTAATTTGACTTAGATCGGCCTGCAAGGCGGCTTGAGACCATTTCACCGAAATATCGATGGAGCCGCTTCTCAGGCCGATCCACCGGAAATTAGTCTAAACGCCAGTCACTAATGATATGCCAGAAGGTTGCTTCTTTCCCACGTATGATGGGGTGCCGTTTGAGGGCAAATCGCTTATCCTCAAATACTGGCTTAGAAATAACAAAATCCTGACAAAAAGATGCGTAGATTGTTTCAAGATAGCTATCCCAATTATTTTGGCAGCCAGACAGTAAAATAAGGGGAGGCAACAAGCTACTCTTATCGTTATTCATAGAGGCTTATCTTGCCTCCCAACGAAACAAATTGACTTTATCCTCTCGTAACAAGGTCGTTTTGAGCAGACTATAGTGTGACCAATGCTGGATTCTATGAGAAGATCAACTAGCTGGAGCTGCTCTACTTCATGAGATCGCGCCGTCTGAATGCGAGAAACAATCTTCCGTTCAAAGTCATAGACATTATTACAAAGAACTTCATGGAGATTGGAAATCTTGCGCGCGCTTCGGCTATCTTTGATGTCAAAATAAACTCTGTACTCGTTACCAGGAGTAAACAGGCTCTTGAGCATTTCAAAATACATTTTATAGTACCAGGTATCGTGATCTTGCTGAAAATCACTGTGGCGCAATTTCGATTTGTCTGGAATGATCAAAGCGCGAAAATGAAGATCATCGTCGTCGAAGAAGTAATCGACTAAATCCAGATAAAAGAGCTGCCTGGCGGGTGAAACTTTGACCCATTTGACTTCAAAAGACGATGAAAGGCCATGTCGAACCTTAATTTCGCGAATACGTTCAGCAATTTCTCGCGTTTTTTCTATTGGACACCAGATTGCCCCTAAGATCATAACAGTTTGATGATCATTCTCCAGGTGGCAACTTTCATCACAATACACATTAAAGATTGTACTCATAGCAGACATCTCATTCGTATTAAGGGGACTTCGGAGAAGGTAAATGGAATACTTCCGCCCTTCTACTTGTCCCGTTTATTCTGGTGGGCTGATTGTAGCACTCGGCAAGAGGAATGTCTACAAAACGATCGCTCTGCAAGTCATTACAGGTGCATCCTGATTATGATATACTAACAACGTTTCCAATTAGCTACTTTTTGTGCCTCGTGGAGGCATATATACTTGAATGTATCCTCAAGAAAGGAACGTTTTCATAGATGAGCGATCAGCAACAACTGCCGCAGCATTATTTTTATCACCAGCTTCCCAATGGCATCGAGATGATCGGGCAATACATGCCCAGTCTGAGTTCGATTACCATGGGCTTTCAGTTGGATGCCGCCGTCATTCACGAGCCGGAGAGCAAGGGCGGACTGGCGCACCTGTTTGAATATATGCTGTTTGAGGGGACGAAAGAGAAGGACGCGCGCGCTTTGAACGAGGCGTTCGAGTCGCTGGGCGTGCGCAAGGGAACCAGCACCGGCTGGGAAACCGCGCGCGTCATGGCCCAGCTTGTGCATACGAAATTTGATGATACGCTGCCGCTGCTGCGCGAAGTGCTGCTGACGCCAACTTTTCCCAAAGAAGAGTTTGAGCAGATGCGCAACGTCATCCTGCAAGAGATACGCCGCCGCGACGACGAGCCGATGAGCCGCATCTCCGATCTCGTGCGCTCCACCTTCTATCGCGGCACCGACCTGGCCCGTCTCTCGCTCGGCACGACGGAGAGCGTGCAGGCGCTACAGCGGCAAGACCTGCGCGATTTCTGGCGCAAACGCTACCAGCCGAATAACGTCCTCTTTGCTATTGCCGGAAAATTCGACTGGGATCACGTCGTCGCGCGCATACAAGAGCTGTTCGGCGCGTGGAACGGGCAGGCTCCATCCTCGCCGGAGCAGCATCCGACTCCCAGCACGGATGTTGTCCTGGAAAACCAGGAGGGCAAGCAGGAACATCTGGGCCTGATGTTCCCGTTTCCCAAAGCTACCGATCCCGACTACTACGCCGCGATGGTGGCAGCCGAAGTCTTCGGCGGCAACATGGCCTCGCGCCTCTTCGTCGAGGTGCGCGAGAAACGGGGTCTTGTTTATAGCGTCAACGCCGGATTAGGGGGCAATAAGGACATCGGCGCGCTGCGCATCTATGCCGGAACGACGCCCGAACAGGGCCGCGAATGCCTGAGTGTGATCGTTAACGAACTGCGCAAGCTTGAACTGGAGGGCATCACCGCCGACGAATTGAACCGCGCCAAAGTGCAGTTGAAGAGCGAGCATGTCATGCGCGGCGAAGGTTCCGGCTCGCGCATGTCGGCCATTGCCCATTCCTGGTGGCTTGAGCGCAAAGTACGCACCATCCAGGAAGTCAAGGAACTCATCGATGCCGTTACAGAGGAGCAGGTGTTGGATATGCTGAGCCGTTTCTCGCCCTTCAACGCTCTGACGGTGGCCGCCATCGGGCCGCTTGAGCGCGACGCGCTGGTAGGAGATACATTACCCGTATGAGAACGACGGCAGAGTTGCTAATCGCCGCTTTGTTCCGTCATTACTTATAGAAGAACATGGTTATGACATGGCGCGTAACATGCAACGCGCCCTGTCATTTTTGTTTCTGATCATCTTAATCGAGGTAGTATCATGGATCTACAAAACCTGCTGGTGGGGGTGGAGGAGTATACGCGACAGCGCCTTCCCCAATATATCACGGAGTTGAGCGCGCTCTGCGCCATCGACAGCTATACGTACTACAAACCTGGGCTTGATCAGATGGCTACTCAGTTGGGCGAGCGGATGCGCAACCTCGGTATGGATGTGACCATCGTCGAACAGGAAGCATGGGGTAATGACTTGCTGGGTGTTCTGCATGGCGATGGGGAAGGCATTTTGCTTCTACTGGGGCATATGGACACCGTCTATCCGGTGGGTACGGCGGAGCAGCGTCCGGTATCTCTTGACGGGGACAAACTGCTCGGCCCCGGCGTCTGCGACATGAAAGGCTGCATCCTCTTAGCCCTGTATGCGCTTGAGGCGCTGGCCGCCGCGCGCTATCACAATTTTCGCGAAATCCGTTTCCTCTGTGTTTCGGATGAGGAGATCAACGAGCGGCACTGCATCGATCTGATGAGACAGGCCAGCGCGGGTTGCCGGGCCGTCTTTGTGCTGGAAGCGGCGCGCTCCAACGGCGATATCGTCAGCGCGCGCAAAGGCAACGCCTGGTACACGCTCAGCGCGCGCGGGCGTGCCGCGCACGCGGGCGTTGAGCCGGAGAAGGGACACAACGCCGTCATCGAAATTGCGCATCAAACGCTGCAATTTCAAAGCCTCAATGGCTGGCGCGAGGGCATCACCATCAACGCGGGTAGGATCTCTGGCGGCACACAGCCCAATGTCGTACCCGATCAGGCCGCGGCGCAGTTCGATCTGCGCTTTCTGCACCCGCAAGATCGCCTCGCGACCGAAGAGCAATGGCGCAAACTGATGCAAAACCAGCGCGTGCCTGGCGTCGAACTGACGCTGACGATGCAGCCAGACGGCAAAGAGCCGCTGGTGGCGACGCCGCAAAGCCTGGCGCTGGCGGAGCAGGCGCGCGAAAGCGCAGGGATGCTCGGCTTCTCGATCAATCATGTGCTGACAGGCGGCGCGTCGGACGGCAGCTATACCTCGCTTTATGGCATACCTACGCTCGACGGGCTGGGTCCCATCGGCGGCCTCGATCACAGCCCCGACGAATACTTGCTGCTGAGCAGCGTGGCCCCGCGTGCGGCTCTGCTGGCCGGGTTGATGGTAGGGAAAGAGATCTCTACATTTCACTAGCGCGCGGGAGGGTGAACCAGATATGCTTGACCAGGCGTTTCACGACCTGGTCACAGAGCGTGTTGCGCTTTATGCTTCTTTCAGCGGCTAACCCGGTACTCTCTCCCGTGCTATAATTACTAATGGTATAGAGTGTCAGCCTTGGGATAATGTCTCACAGCGAAAGTTAAGGAGATAAAGATATGAACATAGGCCCGCTTGAATTCGTAGTGATCGGATGTAAAGGCCATCTATTCACGAAAGAGATCGTCCCTGAATTGAACTTCATCCAGGAGAAAGGTCTCATTCGGGTGGTTGACCTGTTTTTTGCCAGGAAGGATGCCAATGGCACGGTCACGGTGCTGGAAGTACACGACCTGAACGATGAGGAACTGACCGCCTTCGACCCCCTGAAGGAAGATCTGATGGGTTTATTCACACCAGAAGACGTGGCGATTCTCACCGGGACGATTCCTCCTGATACATCAGCGGTGATTGTGTTGTTGGAACACACCTGGGTCGCCAGGCTGGCGGAAGGTCTCAGCCGGGCAAACGGGGTACTCCTCGCCGGAGGGATGGTTCCGCAGGATGCAACGGAGCGGCTTGAAGCAGAATTGCAAGCAGCTCAACAACAACATTAGCGTTATTGATCCAGGTGAGAAGACAAGCAAAGGAGAACGACGATGTACAGAAGAGGAGGATTTGGGGGAGGCTGGGGAGGTTGGGGCGGAGGCCCATACATGAGAAGACGCGGTTTCCCATTATTAGGGATAGGAGGTTTTGGCATGGGCATGGGAGGATTTGGTGGTGGGGGTTCGCTATTGGGTGATCTGGCGGCGGGCGGGATAGGCTACTTGATGGGTAGGCAGTCATCACAGCAAGCGCCCGCGCAACAATACCAGTCGCCACAGTACCAGACCCCGCAATATCAGCCGCCCCAAGCGCCACAGTACCAGGCGCCGGCGGACAGCGGTTCAAATGAAAAACTCGCGCAGCTTAAACTGCTTGGGCAATTGCGCGCATCAGGCACTCTGAGCGATGACGAATTCGAGGCGGAAAAGCAGAAAATCCTGCAAGGATACTAAGCATAGGGGCGACAGAGTCTTGTTGTCGCCCATTTCATCCTATGCTATAATCTGCACAGGGACGCGCCGTAGAGGCGCGTGTCATCAGAGAGCGTATTTGACACACTCAATCATGATGCATACTCCCCGCGGCAGATGCCTGATGTTGCGGGAATTTTTAGAAGAGCAGGTGATCCTGGAAGGACTGTTGCACAATGTTTGATCCCAATAGCGAACTGGGAGCGCGATACCAATCAATCACCGCCAATCCTGACTGGTATCAAACGAATATTCCCTGTCAGGTAGGCTGCCCGGCTCATACCGACGTTTCCACCTATATCGGCCTGATCTCACAGGCGCGCTTTGACGAGGCGTACCTGTTGAACCGCAACGCGAATATCGTGCCGGGCGTGCTGGGGCGCACCTGCGCGCGGCCTTGCGAGCCGGTATGCCGCCGCAATAAAATCGACGGCAAACCTATCGCCATTTGCTGGCTCAAGCGCGCCGCTGCCGATCATCGCGAATTTCGCCACCATGCCGAGCGGCCCCCAATCACGAAGGATAAGACGGTCGCCATCGTTGGCGCCGGGTCGGCGGGCCTGGCTTGCGCTCGCGACTTGCGCGGCATGGGTTATGCTGTGACCCTTTACGATGAATGGCCCACGGCGGGCGGCGTCATGGTCAACGGCATCCCTGTCTGGCGTCTGCCGCGCGATGTGACGCGCGAAGAGTGCGACGAGTACATGGCCGATCTGGGTGTGGAGATGATCTATAACACGCGCATAGGCCGTGACATCCAGGTCAGCGACCTG
>DATLSW010000284.1:0-8214 GCA_035533955.1 Ktedonobacteraceae bacterium
CGCCCGAAGACCCGCATCCAACGACGCGGGCGGGGCAAGCCCACGCCCCTATGGGGTTCGTAATTTTGCCAAAGGAGGCCGCAATTTCTATGGAAGAAGCAAGAGTGGCATTTTTGCGCCGCTTGATCGCCAGCCCCAGCCCGTCGGGTTTCGAGCAGCCTGTGCAGGCGGTAATTCGCGCTGAGATGCAGCAATACAGCGGAGATATACGCACCGATGTGCATGGTAATGTCGTCGCCAGCCTGAACGCCGGGGGCGGCCCGCGCGTGATGCTGACCGCTCACTGCGACGAACTGGGTTTGATGACGCGCTATATTGATGAGAACGGTTTTATTTATTTCGCGACTATCGGCGGGTTTGATCCTTCAACGTTGCCCGGCGCGCGCGTGCAGATTCACACTCCTGATGGCCCGATACTCGGTGTCATCGGGCGCAAGCCCGTTCACTTGCTGAGCGGCGATGAGCGCAGCAAAGCGCCGAAACTTTCGGAACTGTGGATCGATATCGGCGCGGAGAACAAAGAGGAGTCGCGGAAACTTGTACCTATCGGCAGCGTCGTCACCCGCGCCGCGCAGCTTGAGCCGCTGCGCGGCGACCTGGTGGTCTCGCGCGCGCTCGACGACAAGGCTGGTATTTTTGCCGTCGTTGAGGCCGTCAGGCGCATCCATCAGCAGAAGGAACGACTCAAAGCTGGAGTGTTTTTTGTCTCCGCCGTGCAGGAAGAAGTCGGCCTGCGCGGCGCGCGCACCGGAGCATTCGGCGTCGATCCGCGTATTGCCATCGCTGTTGATGTGACCTATACTTCTGACCATCCTTCTACGTCCAAACAGGAGATCGGCGAGGTCGCACTGAACGGCGGCCCGGTCATTACCATCGGCGGCCATATCAATCCGCGCGTCTATCAGATGCTCGTAGCCGCCGCCGCCGCCGCGGGCATAGCCTATCAGATCGATCCGCAGGCGGGCGGGACGGGAACGGACACTGATGTGATCCAGGTTGCGCGCGGCGGCGTTGCCACGGGGCTTGTCAGCATCCCGTGTCGCTACATGCATACGGGTTCCGAAGTTGTGTCGCTGCGCGATATCGACGAGGTAGCAGAGCTGCTCGCGCGTTTTGTGCTGGCTCTCGATGCACAAAGCAACGTCATTCCGTGAGATTTGCATCACAGGCTTATTTTGTGAAACATCGTCATTGCGCCTTACATTGACCAATGCTTGTCGCCCAGCCAGACCAATGTATCTCGCAGGCGCACGCTGCCTACGCGAGCCGCGATGAGGAACAGTGTCTTCGGCTCTATTAGTTCTACGGGACTGAACGTATCGGGATGGCAGATATCTATGGATTCAACGGTAATCTGTGCTGAGGAGGCAAGCCGCTTGCGCATGGCCTCTTCAATCCTGGCGGCGTGCAACTCTCCTTGCTCAATCAACGCTTTCGCCTCCAGCAGCGCCTGGTAGATGTTGGCGGCTGCCTGCCGTTCGGGAGGTGAGAGCAGATGGTTGAGGCTGTCCATTGCTAGCCCGTCATGCTCGCGTGCCGTCGCCAGCACGCGGATGGTAACATCTATGTTCAAATCGCGCACCAGCCGCCGTACCAGCGCCACTTGCGGGGCGTCCTTTTGCTTAAAGTAGACTACGTCGGGCCGTACTAGCTGAAATAGCTTGGTTATTGTGGTCGCGGCGCTGCGCAGAGAGTAGGGGATGACCACGGCTTCAAGTCGTTCCGCCAGCAGGCCGGACGGCGTCACATAGGTGGAGAAATCTTCAGGGAAGAGATCTTCGGCGTGGGGAAGAAAGACGACATCCACCCTGGCTGCTTCCAGTTGCTGTAGATCGCGCGCTACATCGTATGGATAGTGGGCATAGTCTTCTTCCGTCGCAAAGTGTAGGGGACTCGCAAATACGCATACGACGCTGATCTCGCACTCGCGCTTCGCGGCCTCTACTAATGGCATATGCCCGTCGTGTAAGTTGCCTATCGTTGGCACAAAGCCGACCGTTCCGCTGGCCAACCACCCCCTCGCTGTCTCCGTCATTTCGTCTAAGCGATGTATGATACGCATTCTGGCTCCTGGAAATTTTCCCGCGTGTTGGGTTCTTTAATATATATACGAGAATACGCCGATATTTCATCCGTTGACGCCTGATGACGAACGGATGAGCGGCCCTTGCTGGTCCGTTTGCCTATTGTAGCGACGATAACTCAAAACGTCAAATTGCGTAGCCATTAGTATGATGGGTGGGAATTTTGGGCGAGGTGAAGAAGTTTCATGAAGGGAGCCTGAGATGTGGGTTTGCTGTGGCGGCCCAATGCATTGCGCCGCCACAGCAGCATGGCCGCCGTTGGTATAAGATGTGGTAAATTAGAGAGTAGTAATGACGAGAAGGAAAGGCATGGATAAAAAGATGAAGCGTTTGCTCAGCGCCATTGGCATCAGCGCCCTTGCACTCGGCGCTGCCGCGTTCTTTGTCGCGCTCTGGCATCGATTGGAGACGCCGCAATTGCAAGAAAGCGTCCTACCTGGAGATGCGCACCTCTATCGTTGGCGGCCTGGTCACATTTCCTACAAGATTCTGGGTGATCCAGCGGCTCCTGCTCTGGTGCTGCTGCACACGCCTGCTCTGGGAGCGTCTTCTCATGAGATGCGGAAGATCGCCGGAACGCTGGCGCAGCACTATCATGTCTACGCTCTTGATCTGCCCGGTTTTGGTCTCTCTGATCGCCCTGCTATCGACTATTCGGCACAGATCTACAGCGATATGCTGCGTGACTTCCTCGCGGAGGTCATCGGCCAGCCGGTAACATTGCTCGCCAGCGGCCTGAGCTGCAACTATGCTGTAGTCGTCGCGGCGAGCAATCCAGACCTCTGCGCGCGCCTGGTTCTCATCTCGCCCTACGCGCTTTCCGGCGCTGCGCGCGTCCCTGACGCGCTGGGACGGTTGGTCGCTTTGCCGCCGCTGGCGTTTATTCTCTATCCCCTGCTCTGCGGGCGACAGGCGCTGCGCGGTCTCCTGGCGGCGCGGCATCATCTGAACGTGCGCGCAGTCGCCGCTTCGGATATTGACCAGCTTTATGCAACGACGCATCAGTTTGGCGCGGAACATGCTCCGCTTGCGCTGATCGCTGGCAGGTTGGATAGCGATGCCACGCGTGAATTTGCCGCGCTGACTCAACCAATGTTGATTATGTGGGGCGCGCGCGCCTTTCAGGACGCCTTGCCTGCCGCTGGAGAGCAGCATATCCCTACTCAGGCACAGTTCGTTTTTGTGCCGGATGCTGGCCTCTTCGTTCACGAAGAAGCTCCGGCGGAGGTTGTCGCGCACATTGAGGCGTGGAACAAAGCGCAAACGGCGGCGACTGCCGGCAGCAGCGTGGCGAATGACACCGTGGCCCAGCCTGCGCTCGAAATCTACTGCGTCAAGTGCCGCGTGAAACGAGCGGTAGCTCACCCGCACGCTGTTACGTTGAGCAATGGTCGGCCCGCCTTCAGTGGCCCTTGCCCTGTCTGTGGTACAATGTTGTACCGTATGAGGCAACGTCAAACGTCTTGAAAAATTTGTGAACAATTTCACTTGACGTCCCGCCATCGGCGGCGTATAATTTGCTCTATGCGTAGCAGACTTGAGACGTGCAGCTCTTCACCGCTTCTCCTGCGGTGAGCTATCACCTCGGCCAATAGAGATAAGGCGATCAAGACGGTTCGCTTGCAAGAGTACCCGCTACTGCCAGGCGATCGGGTTGCTTCCCTGATAATGTGCTGTGCCGTATATTTTGATACGGCGAGGAACAGTTTTTACTCTGAAACAAAAAAGGAGAAACTATGGAGGATTTCTCATGAGTATTGGCGGACAAAGTGACGCTAGACCCGAACGCAAAATCTATCGTTTGACGCCAGACGGCTATGCGAAGAAACAAGAGCGGCTGGATTATCTACGCACCGTGAAACGGAAACAAATTGCCGATTATATTCACGATGCGAAAGAAGCAGGCGATATCAGCGAGAGCAGCGCCTATGAAGAAGCCAAACACGAGCAGGCCAAGATGGAAGGAGAGATTCTCCAGTTGGAACGTCTGCTTGAGGCGGCGCAGGTCATGACTTCCGATATGCTGGGCCTGGATAATGGCCCAATGGATGTGCGCATTGGCACTGAAGTGCAGGTCGAAACCGCCAGCGGCTCTACGCGCACCTTTAAGATCGTGGAGACCTTCGAGGCTGACCCCAAGTCTGGCCTGATCTCCGATCAATCCCCTGTCGGTAAAGCATTGATGGGTCATAAAGAAAACGACGAGGTTACTGTCGCGACCCCCGGCGGCGTCACAACCTACGTGATTTTAAGCATCAAGCCGATGCTGTAATATACCTGTAGGGCCGAATTTTGAGACATCCTCCACAGAGGATGTCTCAAAATTCGGCCCTTTTTGCCCTTGACAAACCGCATACTTCTTGTGTACGCTATAAGTCCAGGCTCCTGTATTGCGAATCTCTTTGAACTTGAACCCGTTCTTGTGCGTTTTCCATCGCAGGGCGTCCACTCGTAAGGAGTGTCTATGCTAGCGCGCGCATCAGCGCAATACTTCCTCCGGTCGGAAGGCGTCCTCTTCCTTCCACCTGTACCTGATCATTGTTCTCTCCAGGCTTTCCATCTTTTCAGGTTGTTTTCTGTCGTAGTGTGGCTCTTTTTATAATATATTACGCTTAGAAAAAGCAATACGGTGAATAGGATAGGCATCTCTGTCTGGTCTGCGAGAAGGAGAAGAGGCATGACCGCACGCTTTACGCTGGGTATTGAGGAAGAGTTCCAATTAGTCGATCGTCAGACGGGCCAACTGGCGAACCGCATTGTCCCCGTGATGGAAAAGGGCGCTGTCGTTTTTGGAGAGCAAATCAAGCCGGAAATGCTGCAACCAACGGTAGAACTGATTTCTGAAGTGTATCCTGATATCGCCGCGGCGCGCGCCGAGACGGCGCGACTGCGCGGGTTATTGGGGCAGCTTGTCGCCAGTGAAGGGCTGGCGCTGGTCAGCGCGGGAACGCACCCTTCGGCGCATTGGGCAGATCAACTGGTCACGCCCAATCCGCGCTACGTCGAACTCCAGGAGGAATATCAGGACGTTGGGCGTTCCATTCTGATTTATGGCCTGCATGTGCATGTCGGTGTGCAAGATCATGAGATCAGCGTTGCTCTGATGAATCAACTGCGTACCTGGCTGCCGCACTTGCTGGCGTTGACCTCCAATTCCCCGTTCTGGTTAGGCCGCTTAACTGGTCTCAAGTGTTATCGGGGCATTGTATGGCGGCGTTTCCCGCGCAGCGGCACGCCGGACACGTTTCCTTCCTGGCGCGAGTTCGATCACTACGTGCAGACGCTGGTCGCTTCCGGCTGCATTGATAACGCGAAACGCATCTGGTGGGACATTCGCCCGCACCCGTTCTTTGGCACGGTCGAGTTCCGCGCCTGCGATATGCCCGCCACGCTGGACGACGTCCTGGGCATCGTCGCTCTCTGTCAGTCTCTGGTCGCGAAGCTCTACTGGCTCTACAAGCACAATATGAGCGTACCTATCTTGCCGCGCAACCTCATCGAAGAGAACAAATGGCTGGCGCTGCGCTACGGTCTGGATGCCGAAATCGTCGATTTTATCCAGCGGCGCAGGCTCAAGATGCGCGAGGCTATTCATGAACTGCTCGCTTTCGTCGATGATGTGGTAGACGACCTCGGTACGCGCCGCGATATCAACTACCTGCGCTCGCTCGTCGATAGTCCTCACGGAACGGGCGCGGATCGCCAGATCGCCGTCTATCAAAAGACCGGCAGCGTCCGCGAGGTCATGCGCATGCTCATGGAGCAAACCATGCGCGGCGTCCCTGTCGATGTTGCGTAGGGAAGATACAGCCATTTCATTTTTTCCAATCAGGCCTGATTGGAAAAAATGAAATGGCTGTATCTTCCCTACCATTGCCAAAAGCCGCCGATTCCACTATAATGCAGGGCAAGTCAGGCATCATTTCGTGTTTTATTCCCACTATTCCGTGTTGAGAGCGAGGATCATATCTATGCAGACCATCAACGCCTTATTTGCCACCGCAGTCGCACGTTTTGGCGAACGCGCTGCGCTTATCGAACCGGTTGAAAGCGCGGAGATGAGCGTCCTTTCATATCGCGCCCTCCAGGAGCGCGCGCGCGGTTTCGCCGGGTATTTGCAACAGCAAAAGATCGCGCAGGGAGAACGCATTATCATCTGGTCGGCAAGCCGCTCGGACTGGATGGCTGCCTACCTGGGCGCGCTGCTGCTTGGCATCGTCGTCGTGCCGTTGGATGTGAATACCAGAGAGGATTTTCTGGAACGCATCGCGGCTGCGACCGGAGCCAGACTGCTGATCGCGACGCGCAAGCAGTTTGACGGACTCAAGCAAGGCAACCTGCCTTTTGTGGATATCGACGCCTTGCCGCAAGGGCCGCTTGACGCGGATAGCTTGCCCACCGTTCAGCCGGATGATCTGGCCGAACTGGTCTTCACATCAGGCACAACGGGCCAGCCCAAAGGCGTCATGCTCAGTCATGCCAACATTACCAGCAATGCCATCGCGGCCCTTGCCGTCGTGCGCATCACCGCCGATGACAAAATGCTCTCCATTCTTCCCCTGAGCCACATGTTCGAGATGACTATCGAGATCGCCCTATTCCACTCCGGCGGCAGTTGTGTCTACGCTCGTTCGCTTGTTCCCGATACGCTGCTGCGCTTGCTGGCGACGCAGCACATCACCTGTATGGTGCTGGTTCCCCAGGCGCTGCAGCTTTTCTTAAACGGCATCGAGCGCGAAGTGCGGCGTCAGAACCGCGAGCAAGCGTTTCAAATGTTGCAGCGCGTCGCGGGCTACCTGCCGTTTAGCTGGCGGCGCGTGCTGTTTGCCAGCGTGCATAAACGCTTCGGCGGTCATTTCCACTTTTTCGTCAGCGGAGGCGCGTACCTGCCGCCTAAAATCGCTCGCTTGTGGGAGTTGATGGGCTTTCGCGTCTTGCAAGGCTACGGCGCGACCGAATGCAGCCCTGTTATTTCTGTCACTCCTATCAACGATCATTCCTACGAGTCGGTTGGCAAGCCGCTGCCCGGCGTGGAAGTGCGCGTCGCCGACGATCACGAAATCCTGGTACGCGGGCCAAATGTCGCGCTGGGCTATTGGGAAAATCCAGAGGCCACGGCAGCCTCGTTCAAGGATGGCTGGTACTACACCGGCGACCTCGGCGAATTGGACGCGCGTGGCAACCTCTTCTTGCGAGGGCGCAAGAAAAATCTGATCGTGCTGGCAAATGGGCTAAACGTGTACCCGGAGGATGTCGAAAACGTCCTGCACACCTTCCCGCAGATCAAAGATGCTGTCGTGCTGGGTCTGATGGAAGATAGAGGAGGGCCGCAGGTTCATGCCATCCTGCTGATGGATGATCCCACGGAGGCCAAAACCGTGATCCAGCAAGCCAACAAGCGACTCGCGCCGCAGCAGCAAGTGCGCGGCTTCACCATCTGGTCGGACGGCGATTTTCCGCGCACGCACACGCTCAAAGTCAAACGTCAGGATGTGCTGACACGCTTAGATACGCTGCACCAGCAGGCGAAGGCGGAGTCATAATCCATGCTCTACCTGATCGCCACGCCCATCGGCAACCTGAACGATATCACCTTGCGCGCCCTCGATACGCTGCGCGCGGTGGATTATGTCGCCAGCGAGGACACGCGCAAAACCGGCCTGTTGCTCAAACATTTCGACATCTCCAGGCCGCAGATCGCTTTTCACGAGCATAACGAGCAGCAGGCCGGCGAGCGCATCGAGAACTTGCTGAAAGAAGGCAAATCGGTTGGTCTCGTCACCAACGCCGGGACGCCGGGCATCTCCGATCCCGGCTTCACGCTGGTGCGGCGGGCCATTCGCGCCGGTATCGAGGTAACACTGATTCCTGGCGCCTCCGCGCTGGTAATGGCCGTTGTCCTCTCTGGCCTGCCCGTTCACAGCTTTACCTTTCGCGGCTTTCCCCCGCACAAGACCGTCGGGCGGCGCAAGTTCTTCGCCATTGATCTGGACTCGCCCCACACCCTGATCTTTTACGAAAGCCCGTACCGTCTGGCCGCCTTTCTCGAAGATGCCCTGGCCGTCTTCGGCGACCGCGACGCCGCCCTCGCCAATGACCTGACGAAGCTGTTCGAGAAAGTCGAACGCGG
>DATLSW010000285.1:0-7767 GCA_035533955.1 Ktedonobacteraceae bacterium
CCTCGATGTCGGCTCGTCGCATCCTGGGGCTGGAGTAGGTCCCAAGGGTTGGGCTGTTCGCCCATGAAAGCGGCACGCGAGCTGGGTTCAGAACGTCGCGAGACAGTTCGGTCTCTATCCGTCGTGGGCGCAGGAAGATTGCGGGGAGTCATCTCCAGTACGAGAGGACCGAGATGGCGCGACCGCTGGTGAGCCAGTTGGGAGGCCACTCCCATCGCTGGGTAGCTACGTCGCGCACGGAGAAGCGCTGAAAGCATCTAAGCGCGAAGCCGACCCCAAGATGAGTCTTCCCATCCCGGCGTGAGCCGTGGATCAAGAGGCCAGGTAGAGTACCTGGTGATAGGCCACAGGTGCAACCCTGGTAACAGGCGCAGCTGAGTGGCACTAATCCTCTTACGGCCTGGTCATTTGACGGTTTTTGTAGGCTATGGAGGCTAGTAAAGTATCGACTCCTGGTAAGTAGCGCAGTCTCGGCAACAGTAAGCATGTATATATGTGGTTTTCGTTCAGATGCTACAAGGATTTCATCCGACAACTGGTAATACAGAGAAAAAGGGATGCCAATGAAATATATTGGCATCCCTTTTTGTGCTATAAAATTTGTTATGCTCGTTTGCGCCGGTTGCGCAGCGCGATCATTCCTATGGCGATACCTATGCCAATGCCGATTACCAGCGCGCGCTGCTTGCTGCGCGTCAGGGCGACGTCGCGCGTGGGCATTTCATAGAGTCCACCAGCGCGATACGCTTCATCGAGTAACTGAATAGGGTGAACGACCTCGATATCCAGCCCGCGCTCGCGGATGCCCAGCGCAATTTGCATCATGCAGCCGGGATTACCCGTCGCGAGGGTGGTGGCTCCCGTCGCGGCCACGTTATCCATCTTGCGCTGTAAAAGTATGGCCCCCATGTCCTGGTTTGTAATGTTGTAGATTCCCGCGCTGCCGCAGCAGAAGTCAGCCTCTTTCAGGTTGACCAGCGTAATCCCTGGAATGTTTTGGAGCAGTTGCCGTGGTTGTTGCTTGATTTTCTGCCCGTGCGCCAGGTGGCAGGCATCGTGATATGTCACCGTGCGCCGCACTTCTCCCAGGTCATGTTTCCAATCGACGCTCGCCAGAAATTCGCTGATATCCTTGACTTTGGCGCTGAACGTTTTGGCTCGTTCACTGTACAACGGATCGTCGCGCAGCAGGTGGTAGTATTCTTTCAGCGTCGATCCGCACCCGGCAGAGTTGATGATAATGGCGTCACAGTTGTATTGCTCGAAGATGTCGATGTTGTGCCGGGCCAGTTGCTGACCCTGCTCCGCCTCGCCCGCGTGAACATGTAGCGCGCCGCAGCACTGCTGTTGTAGAGGTGTGATCACTTCGCAGCCGTTGGCGGCCAGCACGCGGATCGTCGCCTCGTTGATATCGCGGAACACCTGATCCATGATGCATCCGCTTATGAAGCCGACGCGGTAACGCCGCTTGCCCAGCGCGGGCGTGATCTCCGGCAGTGGCGAGGGCAGCACAGCGCCTCGTGCGCCTTGCATGAGTTCTTCGGGCATCTGGAGTTTACCCTGGAAGGGCGTCGGTAAGGCATCTATAGCGCCGAGTAGCCCGCTGCGCTGCGCGATCTGCTGCAACCCGCTGCGCTGGTAGAGCTTGAGGCCGCCGAAAACGAGTGTTGTCATCAGCCGCGATGGCAACATCACATCGAAGAAAAAACGCCGCAGCAGTTGTACCGGCAGCGTCGTAGGAGCGATATTGCCCGCGCTTTGCTCGTTTGTCGGAGCGAGGGAAGTCAACTCCAACTGAATCTGTTCGCGCGCGGCCTCGATCAATTTGCCGTACTGCACGCCAGAAGGGCAGGCCGTCTCGCAGGCGCGGCAGCCCAGGCAGCAATCCATGTGGTCGATAAACTCTGGCGAAAGCGCCATGCGCCCTTCGGCCACCGCCTGCATCTGGTAGATACGCCCTCGCGGCGAATCCATCTCCACTCCCAGCACGACATACGTTGGGCAGGTGGGCAGGCAGAAGCCGCAGTGTATGCACTGGCGCATCAGGTCGTAGGTGTGCGTATGGCGGCGCAGTGGCCCTTCCGATGGTGGGGCGACCGCCATCGTCGTTGGTTGAGCAGGAGCCGATTCAGGTGACATGATAAACCTACCTTCCCAGGTTTGGGCCAGATTATTTCCGCCTGGCAAGCGGTTTGGCCGCGATAACGGTGACTTCTTGACGATTATGATACAGTTGTCTGGCTTGCACGACAGCGTAGCGCGTACGCAGCGTCAGTAACGCCTGGCGCATGATCTCCACCGGCTGCATCGTTGCTGTTGCGTGCGGCAGCTTTAACGTGCTGACGACAAAGCCATCGGAGCGCAGCAAGTTCGCTGCCTCACAAAGCAAACGCGCCGCGTCGCGAGCGTCCACGCGCATATCGTTGGCAATGACGTCAAAGCGTTGCTGGCCGTGGCTGGCCTTTGCCAGATAATCTTCCGCGTTGCCGTGGTAATGTTCGAGACGAGCCTGTCTCTGCAAGCGTGGATCAAGATTGGCCGGGTCTACGGCGACCACGCGCATCTTTGCTGCCAGCAGCAGGCGCGTCCACCCTCCCGGCGCCGCGCCCAGGTCAAGCGCGCGTCCATTGGCGGGCAACTCTACCCCGAATACTTCCAACGCTTCCAGCAGCTTAAACTCCGCCCGGCTGATCTGCTCCGGCTTCTGCGCGAATTGCCGCGCTCCGCCCGGCCAGTCGCTCAGATTCTCGCTGACGTATGAAATGCCCGCGTAGGCTGCGCTGGCCGTACACAGCAGCGAAACCACGATTTGCGGCTTTTTGATATTCTCTAGCGCCCCACTCTCCCCAGCGATCGCCTCCGCTACGAGCCGATTTAACGTGCCGCCGCTATATGCTCGTTGGATGGCCTGTTCTTCGCTCTGTACCATGCGCGTTTGCACGGCAAAATAGTGTCCGCGTTCCAGTAGAGCGAATGTTGGGAGTTCAGCAATGGCAACGGCCAGTTCACCAATGTCCTGCTCGCTGTTGCTGATCGGCACAATCACCTGCACCGGCGCAAGGTGGCGCGCGAAAATCGGTCGCTGCTCAATAGCCAGCCGCGCCAGAGTGGTTGTGCGCGGCGTCTCGCAGAGCGCGATCCCTGGCGCGAGCAACTGGACAAAGGAGAACTGACGATCCAGGTTCTTCAATTCATCCAGGGCGGCATCCAGAAATTCGGGATGAGCTGTGACGGCTACCATCTGTTCTTCGCTCACAACCCCCCCACAAAGCGTCCGCGCGCAAACGTGCCTTTTGGATCAAACTGGCTTTTGAGCCGCTGCATTAAATAGAAGTTGGCTCCCGGTTCGCCCCACACGTTGATCTGTCGTTTTAAATCAACGGGGCAGCGTTCCACAACCAGGCTCCCGCGCGCCTCCTGAGCGTGCATGCGCAACTCGTTGATAGCCGCGATGAGGCGCGCGGTCGCGTCGCCGGGGCGCAGTTCGACGTAAAGAATCCCGTTCCCGGCATGAGCCACGATGGCCGCTTCGAGTTCATGGCGGCGGCAGACCTGCTCGACCTGTTGCAGGTACGTTGCCATATGCGTCACCAGGATCGCCGCTTTGCACGTTATCAGTCCTTGTGTATGCTCGCGCACGCCTTCCCAGAACTGGTTTTGCACCTCGCCACTCAGATCGTCGCCCATTAACGCGCCATGCTTGCGAGCCATCAGGCGCGTGTCGTCGATTTGCCTGTCAACGGCGCTCCGGCTGCCCTCGAAGTTGATCGCCAGTGTGTATCCGTTCGCAGGTAAAGTAACACCGAAATAGTCACTCATGTCGCTGGCCGCTCCCGCGTCGATCAGTTCGATTGCGCTGGGCGACAGCACCGAGCCGAGCAGAGCGACAACGGTTTGCATCGCGTCAGCAGCGTTGACATACGTCAGGACGAGGGTGCGTTCATCGGTCGGCAAGGGGTGAAGTTTGAAATTGGCCTCGACGATCACGCCGAGTGTCCCGAAAGAGCCGATGTATAATTTGTTCAGATCGTAGCCCGCGACATTTTTGACGACGCGCCCGCCGCTGCGTGTACTCTCGCCGTCTGCTTGTATGACGCGCAGACCGATTACCACGTCGCGGGCTGTGCCGTAGCGCAGCCGTTTGGGGCCGCTCGCGTTCGAAGCCAGGATGCCGCCAATGGTTGCCTGCGCCGCGTCGGGCGGATCAAGCGCTAGCCGCTGTCCCTTCGTCGCTAAATACGCCTGGAGGTTGGCTAATGTCATGCCCGCTTCAACGTGGCAGGTAAGGTCGGGCGCTTCATGTTCGAGCAGTCGCGTCAGCTTGCCTGTTTCCAGGGCCACATCGATATGTTCGGGCAATCCGCCCACGTTCATACGCGAGCCGCCGCCGCGCGCCATCAGCGTTGCCTCGTGCTGATTGACCAGCGCCACGATCTGCGCGACCTGTTCGACGCTGTCAGGTGTCACCACCAGGCGCGGCAGAATGCCATCAACCGCGTATTGCTCCAGTCCTGCGATATCAGCAGCTATCTGCATAGCAGGCGCGTATTGCCGGATGGCATCCTGAAGTTTTGCAATGTCCCCCATACGAATCTCGACCTCCTACAATGACGAAATACTAGAGTGATTTCATGTCGGCGCAGCGTCCCGGCAGCGGAAACAGTTTGCCGGGGTTAAACAACTGGTGTGGGTTCCAGGCCGAGCGCACCTTTTGCATGGTTTGCAGGTCGGCATCGCTGAAAATCAGCGCCATCTCTTCCTGTTTCTCGATGCCCACGCCATGTTCGCCGGTAATGGTGCCGCCAGCTTCCGCGCAGACCTCCAATATCTCGTGTCCGGCCTTGCGCACGCGCTCGACTTCGCCGGGAATCTGCGAATCGAAGAGGATGAGCGGGTGCAGGTTGCCGTCTCCGGCGTGGAAGACGTTGCCGACGCGTAGCCCATAGCCGGTGCAGATCTCCTCGACGCGCCGCAGCACGTAAGGGAGGCGCGTGCGCGGCACAACGCCATCCTGTACGTAAAATTCAGGACTGATGCGGCCAACCGCGCCGAACGCGTTTTTGCGCCCTGCCCAGAAGAGTTGTCGCTCGGCCTCGTCCTTCGCTATACGCACATAACGAGCGTGGTGTTTGTCGCAGACGCCCACAATCTGCTCAACTTGCGCCGCGACTCCCTCGCGCAGCCCCTCGGACTCTATCAGCAGCACGGCGGCGGCATCCATGGGATAGCCGGCGTGCGTATCGGCCTCGACCGCCTGCAAGATCATGCGATCCATCATCTCAATGGCGGCGGGAATGATGCCGCTGGCGATAATTTCGGAGACCGTGTTCGAGGCGTCGTCCATCGTATCGAAGACGGCGACCAGCGTTCTCACATCTTCCGCCAGGGGAACGATGCGCACGATGATTTTAGTGACGACGCACAGCGTGCCTTCGGAGCCGATCAGCAATCCGGTCAGGTCATAACCGGGTGTGTCAGGCGTCCAACCACCTATCTGCACGATATCGCCCTCCGGCGTCACAATTTCCAGGCCAAGAACGTGATTCGTCGTGACGCCGTAGATCAGCGTGTGCGGCCCGCCCGCGTTCTCTCCGACATTGCCGCCAATCGTGCAGGAACGCTGGCTGCTCGGATCGGGAACATAGTAGAACCCCTGGGGATTGAGTGCGTTGCTCAGGTGCAGGTTGACCAGCCCCGGCTGCACCACGGCCCGCAGATTCTCGTAATCGACTTCAAGGACGCGGTTCATGCGCGTGAAAGTAATGACAATGCCGCCGTAGACGGGGATGGCTCCGCCGCTCAGCCCGGTTCCCGCGCCGCGCGGCACGACAGGCACATTGAGGCGAGCCGCGATCTTCACGATTCCGGCCACCTCTTCCGTGTTCGATGGCAAAACCACAATATCCGGGCGGCTGCGGTCGATCGAGGCATCGTACTCATACAACATCAAGTCATACGGGGTGTGCAATACGTAACGCGCTCCAAGCAGATCGCTTAATTCCCGGACTGCCACGGCCTTTGTGGCAGGAGATAACCGTTCAAACAAAGGAGTTGTTACAGGTGGAGGTAATTCAGTAATGCTCATGAGTATTCTCCTGGGATTTGCCAGCGCTGGTGAGAAATTTGCCAGCTACGACGTTCTGCCCTTATATACACATCATACCATGCAAGGAGCGATATGTGTAGGGGCCGATTTATCGCGCCTGCGAATGAGGACGCTCTATGATGATGTATTATTGCAAGCACGAGATATGCAGCGTGCGGCGGCGCGGGCCATCCAGTTCGACCAGAACCACGCGCTGCCATGTGCCGAGGGCCAGTTTTCGGTTGGTGTAGGGGATTGTCACCGATGGACCGATTAGTGATGAGAGAAGATGATCCGGCGCGTGCGCGGGGTCGTGTGGGTGGCGATACGACATGGCAGGCAGCAGGCGGCGTAGCGCATCCAGCAGATCGCGATCGGTTCCCGGATCAAGATCTGCCGTGGTGAGGGCGCAGGTCGTATGAGCCACGAAGAGACAGCAGACGCCATCGACTGGCGTCATCTCATGCAGAGCGGCCTCGACGACGTCGGTGATATCGACTACCTCGTCCTTTTTGCGCGTCGTAACCGTAATCGTTCTCATCCTTTGTTCGCCTCAACGTTATAGCTCACCCGCGGCCTCTTTTTCCAGGCGCGCGAAAAACGCGGCCATGTAGTCGTAGCGTTGCTGGGCCAACTGACGGCCCGCCTCGGTCGCCAGGCGGGCGGGCAAATTGTGGTAGAGCAACGCGAATTCGATGCTCGGCGAAAAATCCGGGCGGCGGCGCAGCTCGCGCACCTTCAGTGGATCGGCTGGCACGGCGATATCGTCCGGGAGCCGCGAGTAGACTTTCTGGTTATAGCGGCCCGTGATGCAAAACAGGCGGCCAATGCCGATCGCGCCTAGCACATCAAGCTTATCGGCATCATAGAGGATGCGTCCCTCAATGCTGCGCGGCATCATACCGCCGGTCATACGATGTTCGCGGATGGCATCCTGCACTGTTGGAATGGATTGTTGGGGAAAAAATGTTCCGGTAAGCAAATCTGCGGCCATGTCCGCGCTGATGAGGGCATGGTCCCCGCCGTGCCGCCGCTCGCGTTCCTGTCCGATATCGTGTAAGGCCACGGCTGCCCAGATCGTCAGCAGATCACCACCTTCGCGCTTTTGCAGCAAGTCCGCCAGCGCCATCACACGCTCCAGATGATCGAAATCGTGCGCAGAGTCTGCCGCGCCCTCGCGTTCCATCGTTTCCTGGGCCAGCGCCAGCAGCCAACCCCTGAGATCGTTCCTGTTCAATAGATACACCTTCTACTATAACAATGTCGCCGATGGCCGACGCGGGGCGTAGGAGCCGATTGATCGCGCCATTCAGCTACGCCGACTCCTGTGGGACTGGCGCAATCAATTGCGCCGCTACACCGTCACTCCGATAATCAATGATCAGGCGTTCGCTTCGGGCGCAACGAGTTGCTGCGCCTCTATGAAGGCAGGTAAAGTGAAGATAAAGCGGCTTCCCTCGCCTTGCACACCGCTGCTTTCCGCGCGGATGGAACCGCCATGCAGACGCAAAAGTTCAGCAACGATATAGAGTCCCAGGCCGATGCCTTTGGCCTGGCTGTCGGCACTGTTGGCAGCGCGGTAGAAGCGTTCAAAAATATGAGGCAGTGCATCCTGTGGGATGCCAATACCTTGATCGCTGATACACACTTCGATGTGGCGTCGCGCTGGATCGTTTTCAGCC
>DATLSW010000286.1:0-19749 GCA_035533955.1 Ktedonobacteraceae bacterium
TCATGTCACTATTGCCGGTATTATCACAGATAGCGGCGCTTTCGCGCAGTCGAACGATGTGATGGTTCTTTCCACCAGCGCCTATCAGACAGCCCTCCAGGGAACGCCTCTGCTGTATGATACCGTGGATATCGCCACAACGAATCAGGCGCATACCGACCAGGCCGTGAAGGCCATTCAGAACAAATTTCCGCTTGCTACCACCCAGACGGTGGCTCAAGCGTTGAAGAGCGAGCAGCAGCAGGTGGATTTCATTAAGAAATTCCTGGAGATCGCTGGCCTGCTCGCGCTGTTGATCGGCGGCGTCGGCATTGTCAATACGATGCAGGTGCTGCTCTCGCGCCGCCGCATCGAGATCGCTATGCTCAAGACGACTGGTTATCGGCGCGCTGATCTTTACCTGCTCTTCGGCCTGGAAGCTGGCCTGTTGGGCCTCGTGGGCGGCGTTATTGGCGCGGGCGCGGCCATCGGCGTCAGTTTCCTGATACGCAATCTCGTGGAGCAGACCTTCCAGTTCATCATACCCTTCACGCTTGATCCCGCGATCATCGTGGGTGGCATCTTGATTGGTCTGGTGACGGCCCTCATCTTTGGCTTGCTGCCCATCGTGCAGGCGGCCAATATTCGCCCGTTGAATGTGATCCGCGAACTGCCCGAAGGCAACCGCGCGGGCAGCATTTTTCTGACCATTGGGCTGGTCATCCTGCTGTCTGTGTTGTTCTGTATCATGGCTGTGGTCATCCTCAACGATGTCGTGTTGGGCATCAGCGCCGTTTATGGGGCGTTCATCTTCCTGGGCATCCTCAGCCTGTTCTTTGTGCTGATCGTGTTCATCATCAGTGTACTACCCGTGCCGGAGCGGTTCAGTATCGGCTACGTGGCACTGGTGCTGGGCGGTGTCGTCGTATCAGTCTTGCTCTACCTGATCTTACCGACTTTCGGCATTCTGCTCTTACTGGTTTCACTGATGGGCTTTGTGATTGTCGTCTTGCCGCGTTCGTGGAAAGTGAACGCCAAGATGGCACTGCGCAACATTGGGCGGCAGCGCGGGCGCACGACTACGACGCTGTTGGCGCTGTTCGTCGGCGTTTTCACTATCGGCCTGATCCTCGTGCTGGGGCAAAACCTGCGCGATACCATCGACTCGGCCATCGCCAAGAGCCTCACCTTCAACGTGGTCGCCATCACCGGCGGCAGCGACACCGCGGCTTTGCAGAACAAGCTATCCACTATCCCAGGCATTTCTGTGTCGCAATCGCAGCATCGCACGTTCTCGTCTGTCGTGCCGGTCTCTATCGATGGCGTGCCGCTGCAAAACCTGGTTTCTAAAACCGATCAGGGTGGCTCCGGCGATCTGGGCTTCGCCGGTACGTCTTACTTCCTGAGCGGGTTTGAAGGTTTCAATGTTGCAAACGGGCAGTTGCCTGATACAACGCAAAATTACCAGATCGTGGCTGGTCGTAACCTGAATGCCAGTGACGCGGGTAAAGATAACATCCTGATCGCTTCGACACTGTACGATCTGAAGCCGCTCAAGGGGCATATTCATGTCGGCAGCGTGCTGGTCTTTGCCAGTCTCGATGGGAAGACTATCGGGCCAGTCACGGTGGTTGGCGTCTACAAAACCCTGTCGCTTTTCGCCAATTACCAGCCGATCCTGACGACGACCAGCGCGGTTCAGCAGTTTTCGCTGGGAGGGAAGGTTTCGAGCATCTTCTACCTCAAGATCGACCCGAACCAGGTCGGCAAGGCGCTGAATGCCATCGGCAACATCTCGCCCAACATTGCCGTCGCCAACTTTGCCAGCATCACCAATTTCATCAATCAGTTCTTGAATGATGTCCTGCTGGTGCTGATTACCATCGCGTCACTATCGCTGCTAGCGGGTATCATCATCATCGCCAACGCGGTCGCCCTGGCGATGCTGGAACGGAGGCGCGAACTTGGTATCCTCAAATCGGTCGGCTATACCAGCCGCTCAATCCTGAGCGAGGTGCTGATCGAAAACGGTGTCATTGGTGGCGTGGGCGCGCTGCTTGCCATGCTGCTTGTCACGTTCGTGACGAATCTGCTGGGCAGTTTCGTCTTCAAGACCGGTTTCGGTGTCAGTTGGTACATCGCCATCGGCCTGATCGTCGGCATCGCGCTGCTGGCGATGATTACTTCTACCATTGTCGCCTGGAACGCGGTGCGTGTGCGCCCTTTAGAAGTGCTGCGCTACGAATAAGAGGCTCGCTGCTTGTCAAAACCCATCCTGAGATAGGTTTTGACAAGCAGCCATCTGCTTATTATGCTTGCGTGATCTGCACGTATGAACCGGCTTCGGGATCGCTTTCGTTGGCGTTTGGGCCAGTCCCCTGTGTTGTGACGTCTGTTGAGGTGACGAAGCGGGTATCGTCAGGCGACCAGGCCAGAGCAAAGACTGGCGTATCGATGTAAAACTTGACATTGCGTTCAGTATCTGCGTCCCAGGTGACCACAACCCCGCAGTTATCTCCACAATAGACCTGCGTGACTGCCGCGATCCGTTTCCCGTTGTGTGACCAGGCTACCACAAAGATGAGATCCGGCAGAACCCCCACGGTATCATTCGTTCGCGCTGCCTGGACATTGTATCCGTCGTAGATATAGGCAACCTTGCCGGTTGTGGCATCCCAGACCTGCACAGTTTTGTCCCACGAACCGGAGGCGATCCGTGTGCCATCAGGCGACCAGGAGACCGAACTGACTGTGCCGCTGTGACCCCGGTACGTAAAGATATGCTGCCCCGTCGTCGCATCCAGTATCTGCACCTTTTTGTCCGAAGAACCAGAAACGAGACGCTGACTATCAGGCGACCAGCAGATGCAGTTGACGCTGTCGGTATGTCCGCGATAAACATACTGTTGCTTGCCAGTCGCGGCATCCCAGAGACGGACTGTGCCGTCAGCAGAGCCGGAGGCGATATACTTTCCGTCGCGCGACCATGCTACCGTCATCACGGCATCAGTATGGCCGCGACAGATGATGGCATGCTCTCCCGTCAGCGCGTCCCATATCTGCACTGTTTTGTCCGAAGAACCAGAAACGACGCGCTGGCTTTCAGGAGACCAGTCCAGAGTGTTGACGCTGTCGGTATGACCGCGATAAATAAAGGGGGGAAAATGATCGCTGGGATTAGCAACCCAGACCTGTACCGTCTTATCCAACGAACCGGAGGCGATGTACGTTCTATCCGGCGCCCATGCTACCGCTAAGACACGCTGCTTGTGACCACGATAGAGATACAAAACGCTTCCGGCGGGACGAGGGGTAGGAGTGGCCGAAGATGAAGAAACGGATTGAGCGCAACCATCCAGGCCCATAGTCAAGATGAAGCCCGCCAGTAGCCGTAAAATGCTCCGACGCGAAAGAGAACTCGCGAGTTGCTGTGTTTGTTGCTGCATCGCTGGTAAACCCCTTTCCTGATAATACATCTACCCGCTCTGTCATTGACAATGCCGTTTTGTTCAGTTACGTATAAAGCATAACATTCAATTTCATAACTGTCAATATCATTTAGAAAGTTACAGCAGGTTTCCCTGGCGACGTACTTGTGATAAGATAGCCGTCAGAGAAGAGGTCACCTCTTGCCGCGTGGATTGAGGGCGGAGCGGGCGCTTCTATGAAAAAAATCTGTAAAGTGGTATGAGAGTTCGGTAAACATGGATGTGCTCTGTCTTCAATTTATCAATAGCGAATTTCGCGATTTCCGTGGGCGATGGGTCAGGGATGATTTACAGCAACCAGGCTGGTTGGAACAATTTCTTGTCACATGGGAAATACAGGTCGAAACACCTCCCGACGCGGCTGTGCTGGCTGCATTGGTGGCGCTGCGCGATCTTCTAAAGCGTATGATCGAATCTCTGGCTGGCGGACAGATCGCCGACGACGATCTGGCGACGTTCAATGCTATTTTGCTCAAGATACCTTTGCATCGCACCCTGGTGCAGGATGGCGAAGGATACCGCTTAGAACTGGCGGCGGTAAAGAAGGATTGGGATTGGGTGCAGGCGGAGATCGCAGCCTCGTTCGCTCACATGCTGATCGACCATGATCCCCGGCGACTCAAACTTTGCGCCAACGACTACTGCCGCTGGGCTTTTTATGATGACACGAAGAGCCGCACCAAACGTTATTGCACAGCCGAAAAGTGCGCTAATCTGATGAAGGCGCGCCGCTTCCGGTCGCGCCATAAGGGAGATTTATAGATCAACGCCAGCATCCGCTGTCTCATGCTGGCGTTGCCATGCTTATGAAGGGAACCGCTTCAAGAACGGCGGAATGTCAATCACGTCGTCCTGCTCGTCGGTTGGCGGGCGTCTGCGCGGCGACTCCTGCCTCTGCCCGTAGCTACGCGGATCGTTCTGGCCGCGCGGCTGCCGGAATGGCGGCGCTGGCCGAGGCGCTTCGCTGCTGGCGGGATATTGGGCGACGGGCAGAGCCGGAGCCGGGCTATAGGCCGGTGGGTGGGCCTTATCCAGCCGCATCGCCGGTAAATGTAGCGTACTCGTAGCCTGCATCCCGGCCGCGATCAGCGTCACGCGAATAGTATCGGCCAGCGTTGGATCGACCACGGCCCCGAAGGTGATGTCCGCCGAATCGTCGATGGCATCTCTGATGTGTTCCGCGACCTCATTCACCTCGAACAACGTCATATCGTCGCCGCCGCTGATATTGAAGAGAACGCGCTGCGCTCCCCGGATGCTCACATTCAAGAAGCCTCCGGCGATGGCCTCCTCGGCGGCCCGCAGCGCGCGTTCGCGTCCCTTGCCCTGCCCGATGCTCATGAGTGCCGTTCCCGCTTGCTGAAGCACGCTGCGCACATCCGCGAAATCGACGTTGACCATGCCGGGTACATTGATCACCTCGGCGATACCTTGCACGCCCTGGCGTAGCACATCATCGGCCAGCTTGAAGGCGTCGGACAGGCTGCGATCGCGGCTCGTCGTCGTCAGCAGGCGATCGTTGGGTACGGTGATCAGTGCGTCGATGGCGTTTTTCAATTCGAGTATGCCGGATTCAGCAATACGCTTGCGCTGCGTCCCTTCGAAGGCGAACGGCAAGGTCACAATGCCAATGGTCAGCGCGCCCAGCTTTTTGGCGAGCGCGGCAACGACCGGAGCCGCGCCTGTGCCGGTTCCGCCGCCCATACCGGCGGCGACGAACACCAGATCAGCGCCCTCCAGCGCCTGCCGGATCTCATCGGCACTCTCAGCCGCAGCTTTCATGCCCATGTTCGCATTGCCGCCCGCGCCCAGCCCTTTGGTATGGTGCTGTCCCAGACAAATGCGCTCTGCCGCTTTCGAGTACGCCAGCGCCTGCGCGTCGGTATTCATGGCGAGGAAGCGCACGCCGCGCACCTGGGCGTCGATCATGTGGCCCACGGCGTTCATGCCGCCGCCCCCCACGCCGACTACGACGATATCGACCCGTTGTCCCGGAAAGTTTTCCTGTGTAGCCACTGGCGCTTGAGGAGCAACGGCATCGTCTTCGGTATCGCGCCGACTCCAGCCCGTTCGGACCTGTTCCTCTTGCCGCTTCATATCCACTTCCTCCACCTCGTGCCGGAGTACGGCCCATTGATTTTCCTGCTCGTCGTACTCTGGCGGTGTCGCATCGGGCTGCCTCTGTCCTGCCCAATGCTGCGGAACCTGCTCTGGTTGATATGCATTTTCCCGGTTATGTGACATCCGTTGCATACGATTCCCCGTTTCCTCTTCCCTGCTGTCTTTGTCATCGCGCGTGAGTGGACGCATCATCACGCTTTAGACAAATGAACAGGTCTGTACGACGTTTTTTGCATTGTAATCGAATTGTAGCAACGGTGTCAAGTGGTGGCGCAATCCATTGCGCCACCACATCTGATGCGCTATACTATATCTTGCTATGAATACTCAATCTGATCGCGAAAAAAAGCGCATTATATTACTCATGTCTCCCGCTACGTATCGGGCGGGAGCCTTTCTGGACGCGGCCCGCCGCCTTCAACTCGAGGCCGTTATCGGCGTTGATCTGCCGGAGACATTGACCGAATACTGGCATGTCCCGCTCGGCGTCAATTTCAACGACAGCTCGAAGGCCGTGCAAACCATCGTCGCGTATGCCAGCGAGCATCCCGTCGCGGCCATTCTGTCCGTCGATGACAGCGCCAGCGAAATTGCCGCGCTCGCCAGCGCCGCGCTGGGCCTGCCGCATAACGCGCCGCGCGCGGCGGAAGCGGCCCGCGACAAACTGCTCATGCGCGCGCTCATGTCGCGAGGCGGCGCGCCGTGTCCCGTCTTTCGCCCGTTTCTGCTCAGCAGCGACCCCGCCGCCATTGCCGCCCAGGTCACATATCCCTGCGTCGTCAAGCCGACGCGACTCTCTGGCAGTCGCGGCGTCATGCGCGCGGATAACCCTGCGCAATGCGTCGCCGCCTTCAATCGTCTCAAACGCCTGCTGCTTTCCGAAGGCTATATTGAGGAAGAGACCAGCATCCTGGTAGAAGATTTTATCCCTGGCGTCGAAGTGGCTCTGGAAGGCATCCTGACACATGGGCAACTCAAAGTGTTGACGCTCTTCGATAAACCCGATCCGCTGGATGGGCCATTTTTTGAGGAAACGATCTACACCACGCCCTCACGCCTGCCAGAGGATGTGCAGCGGCGCGTCGCCGACGTAGTGCAGGTGGCGGCGGCCTCGCTCGACTTACGCGAGGGGCCGGTTCACGCCGAATTGCGCGTCAATGAACGCGGTCCGTGGATGCTGGAAATCGCCGGGCGTTCCATCGGCGGCCTCTGCTCGACGATTCTGGAATTTGGTTCCGGTATGTGCCTGGAAGAACTGATCTTGCGCCACGCCACCGGTGAGACCATCGATGCCGTCGAGCGCGAGCAGACAGCCGCCGGGGTGATGATGATTCCTATTCCCCGCGCGGGGATGCTCAAAGCGGTGCATGGTGTTGAGGAAGCACGGCAAGTTCCGCTCGTCACCGGCGTCGAGATCACGGCCAAAGCGAACCACCTGCTCGTGCCATTGCCGGAGGGAGCCAGCTATCTCGGCTTCATCTTCGCGCGCGGCGCTACGCCTACCGCCGTAGAGAACGCGCTGCGGCAGGCGCACGCCCTGCTCAAGTTCGATGTGCGGCGCGAGATTCTGGTACTAACCAGCGTTCCATAATCACAGCCCGCTCTCTTTGTTTAACTGTGGCGTGCCGGGGTGAAAAGTCCGAGGTGATTCCCGGTTGGGTCGGTGAAAACAGCCCACCAGCCAACATGCGGAATCTCCGTTTTGAGACATACCGTTTTCCCTCCGTGCGCCTCTATGGTAGCCAGAGTGGCGTCGATGTCATCAGTCGCGAGGTAGACCAGCAATCTATCCGGCTTATATCCAAGGGGAGAATCATCCGAGGGACCCACAAAACCTCCACGAGGGCCACTCTCGCCCTCGAACGTCACATAGTTGTGCGTCGGATTTGTTTCAATCTTCCAGCCAAAAACATCGCCGTAAAACTTGCCTGCCGCGCCGGTATTCGCCGCGGGAATCTCAAGATGCGCAATAGAATAGTTTGCCATGAACATTTTCCTTTTCTGGGACAATTTTTGATTCACATTAAAGGCGAGAACTTATTGCTCTCATAGTGAGTATAGCACGAGATTGTGACAACCCTATGTCACTTTTGGGCGTAATTTTATTCTTCGAGCGCATATTCCCCATTTTAACGGATTTATGTGTCAAAAATTCTGTATCATAGCAGCCTTTTTCGCAGAAAGACCCGGCGATAGCCGTCTTGCGCGTAACGGCTTTCCTCCTCAAAACCGAGTTTATGATAGAACGGGAAATTTTCTGTCATCAACTCGTTGGTGTACAGGCGGATCTCGTCCAATTGCTTTGCGCGCGCTTGCTGCTCGACGAATGCCATCAATGTATGTCCAAGCCCCTGTCCTTGAAAGCGCGGATCGACCGCGATATTTTCGACGAACATGCTCGTACCTTGTGGCATCATCACCAGCACTCCTCGAACCCCTTCTTTGCCTGGAAGCACATAGACAACTTCCTGGGCAATGAGGGCGTTATAATCCGCTAACACAGGGGCCGGTTGCTTGCCTATACGTAGAAGATAGCGGGCATAGGCGTGCTGAACGCAAACAACGATAGCGTCTCGATCAGCTTCCTGGGCCTGCCGAATGGCTGTGATATCCATTTCGTCGTCCTACTCTGATCGCCAGATTGGGCGCGTCAGGCAGGTTGCGCCGCCCTCGGCCTTGCGCGAAATCTCGTCGCCTTTGTACGTCGTTACCGTGCAGCCTGCTGCTTCCAGCCGCTGTTGAGTGATGGGGTTGCCTTCCAGCATGATGCATTGTCCCGGCGCGACGGCCAGCACGTTTGGCCCCATCGTCAGGAATTCCTCGTCCGGCACGTCAATCAAGCGGAAGCCGCGCTGTCGCAGTTCTTGCCAGAACGGGACAGCCATCAGCGGCGGATAGACCACGGCGGTCAGGTGATCGACGATGCTGATCAGCGACAATAGATGTAGGCACGCCTCCGGCCCGGTGTAGTATGGCAGCTCGACGGGAATGACCGACACGCCGATCCTTGCTAGCGCCTCGCGCAGTTGGCGCAGACCTTCGGTGTTGGTGCGGAATCCCTGACCCATGGCCAGCGTGTCGTGATCGACCCACAAAAGGTCGCCGCCCTCGGCGCGCGCCTTGCCATGCAGCGTGTAAAAGATCGGAATACCCAGCGACTCGAAGCGGCGTGCCATCACTGCCTCCTCGCCGCGCCGCAGATCTTTGCCCATCGAGAGCATGAGCGCGCCCTCGTCTGTCACAAGCGCGGGATCGAAGGCGAAGATCGCGTCGGCGCGCCCCGGCTGCGTTTCGTCGTGGTAGATGATCTCGGCCCCGCTCTGCCGCAGCAGGTTGACCAGAGCATCGTGTTCTTGCTGAGCGATGGCGAGGTCAGGCCGGGCGGTATAATGCCACAACCGCGCATCGTCTACCGCGAAATTGTCGTCGGGCCGCTTCACCAGCACCGAGCGCAGCGGCGCGATCATGCTCTGGCTGCCATAGTGTTTTGTCACGAAATGAGCTCCTTTGCTGTGAGACGGAAAATGTTTTACGAACTCGCTACGCAGTGGTCCCGCCGCAGCTTGAACCCGCTCCCGCAGTACAGCCGTAGCAGTGCTGATCGATTTGAATAACGCGGCGCCGCAGCGTTTCCAGTTCTGCATCGAAGATGGATTGCGGCAACTGTGGCCCAAGCTCCATATCCAGCATCTGGTTGAAGTCGCAGTCGTAGAGGCGACCATCCCAGCCGACGGAGAGTGTATAGCGGCACATTACGCCATCCGCTGCTGCTGGATTGAAGGCGTTGACCAGTTTTTCCATGTATGTCTCCAGGTTTCCCGAAGAAATGAGGTAGTCCAGATAGCGCCCGATCGGCATATTCGTGATGGTGTACAGGTGGTTGAACTCGATGTTGTAGCGCCGCTTAAGCTGCCGCTTCCAATCGGCCTCCAGCGATTGCTGATTGCCGGGTAAGTAAGCTCCGGCAGGGTTAGTGACGAGGTTAAGCCGCAACCCTGTTCCCTCCTTGCCGTATCCCAATTCGTTGAAACGTTGCAGCGCGAGAATCGACTGCTCAAATACGCCGTCTCCACGCTGGGCATCCGTTTGCCTGTGTGCATAGGACGGCAAGGAGGCTATAACTTCGACGTGATGGTCCGCCAGGAATGCCGGGAGGTAAGCGTAGTTCGGCAAAAGTGTAATCGTCAGGTTGCAGCGGTCGATGATAGAACGCCCCAGCGCATCTGCTCGCTCGACAGCCTCGCGAAAATAAGGGTGCATTTCGGGCGCGCCACCAGTGATATCGAGCGTTGGGATGTCGCTCTCCGCCAGGAAGCGCAGGCATGCTTCGAGAACCTCGCGGGTCATGACCTCTTTTCGTCCGGGGCCTGCATCTACGTGGCAATGCTGGCAGGTCAGGTTACAACGTTTGCCAATGTTGATCTGTAAAACGTCTATGCCATTTGCCCGCAACGAGTGATTGCCTTCCATTGTCGTCGCTTCCCCGAAAGGGCGCAATGGTAAATCCCGCAGTATTTGGCGCTGCGTCTCGGATTGGGCAAGTCGATGACCGCGCTTGACCAATGTGGGAATAATTTTTGCCATATCTCTTCCTTACTCACTCGCTTACATGGAAAGTTTGTGAACATGATTGCGCATTTGCACGCCATGTACGAGTGTAGCACCGCCCCGAATGGCAGCCGCGACATGAACAGCCTCGGTCATCTGCTCGATGTCGGCCCCTTTTTCCAGCGCGGCAGTGCTGTAAGCATCAATACAATAGGGACACTGGACAGTATGAGCGACCGCCAACGCGATGAGCGCCTTTTCACGTTCGGAGAGCGCTCCTTCAGCAAAGACCGCATTATACCACGCGAGAAATTTATCCCAGAGTTCAGGAACGTCTTTACCGATATCGGGGAAATGAGCAAGATCTTTAGGGTCGTAGTAAGTTTCCAAAGGTGTCTGCCTTTCAGTGTAGGGAACAGAAGGAGAGTTTATCTACTCTACAGAGAGACAAATAAAGCGCCCTTGCTTCTGATACCGATGATTCTATCTCACGTAAGGTGAGCTGTCAACATGATTTCAGGGCGATGCTTGCCATCGTCCTGGCCCCTTTTTCGCCAATCCACGCCCCTACGCTCTTGCATCATCGCGCTATCTGTGATAGTCTGGCTTGCAGTCAAACATGTCTTATGGCACAGGTGAACGAGTATGCCCATCGTAACGGTACATAATCTGGGAAAATCCTATGGAGCCGAGCTGATCTTTAGCGGCGTTGGCTTCACTATCAGTGAACATGATCGCATCGGGCTGGTTGGCCCCAACGGCGCGGGCAAAACGACGCTGCTGAATATTCTAATCGGGTACGAGCAGGCGGACGAAGGGACGATCTCGTTCGCCCATAACACTCGAATCGGCTATTTGCCGCAAATTGCTGATTTCCAGCCTCAGAATACTTTGCGCGAAGAAATGCTCACCGTCTTCGACGACGTGCGCGCCTGGGAGCAGGAACTGAGCGATCTGGCGCTGGTGCTGGCCGATCCAACCTTGCAAGCCGACGCTGAGCAGCGCGAGCAATTCTTGCAACAATACGCCGACTTGCAGGCGCGCCTGGAACACGCTGGCGGTTACACCTACGAACATCGCGTCGATCAGGTGCTGGATGGCCTGGGCTTCACGCGCGAGCAAAAGGCGTCGTCCGTCTCGCAACTGAGCGGCGGCGAGCAGACGCGCGCCGCCCTGGGCAAATTGTTGCTGCAAGAACCAGACCTTTTGCTGCTTGATGAGCCAACGAACCATCTGGATATCGCCTCGCTCGAATGGCTGGAAACCTACCTGGCAGGCTGGAAGGGCGCGATGCTGGTGGTGGCCCATGATCGCTACTTTCTCGATAAAGTCGTTACCGAAGTAATCGAACTGGCTTTTGGCCGCGTCGAGGAGTATCCCGGCAACTATACCAGATATCTCGCCTTGCGCGAGGAGCGCATGGAGCGCCGGGTGCGTGAATATGATGCGCAACAGGCATACATTGCGCGCACTGAAGAGTTTATCCGTCGCTATAAGGCCGGCCAGCGCAGTAAAGAGGCGCGCGGTCGTCAGACGCTGCTCAATCGCATGGAGCGTGTCGAACGCCCGCGTGATCTGCCCGAAATGCACTTCGCGCTGAATTCCGTGGTTGATAGCGGGCAAACGGTGATCGCCACGCGCAAGCTGGTCATCGGTTTCCCCGGTGACCGCCAGCGTCAGGTCGAGCCGAGAGTACTCATGCAAGTGGCCGACTTTGAACTGCTGCGCGGCGACTACGTCGGCCTGCTCGGCCCTAACGGCTCCGGCAAGACCACGCTGCTGCGTACTATCATCGGCGAACTGTCTCTGCTCAGCGGGCAGGTGACAATCGGCCATCATGTGCGCATCGGCTACTACTCGCAGACGCACGAGGGTCTCAACCTTGAGCGCAGCATTCTCGACGAGATTCGCCAGGTGAGCGCGTTGAGCGAAGATGGCGCGCGCTCGTACCTGGGCCGCTTCCTCTTCTCCGGCGATGACGTCTTCAAACGCATCGGCTCTCTCAGCGGCGGCGAGCGCAGCCGCGTCGCGCTGGCAAAGCTGACGCTGCAAGGCTCCAATCTGCTCATCCTCGATGAGCCGACTAACCATCTTGACCTGCTGTCGCGCCAGTTCCTCGAAGAAGTGCTGGCGGATTTCGAGGGGACGCTGCTCTTTGTCTCGCATGATCGCTACTTTATCGACCGGCTGGCGACCAAAGTCTGGGTCGTCGAAGAGGGCGTGCTGATTCCCTATCTGGGCAACTACACCGACTATCGCACGCGCAAGCGGCCCATTGTGCTGGATGTACCCGCGCCGCTTGTTGCGCCGGGCAATGGTCAGACGAAGACACAGGCCAAAGCCGCGCCACCAGCCCCGAAAACGCATACGAAGAGAAGTGGCAAAGTCAAACAGCGTACCGTTGAGGATGCCGAGCGCGACATTGAAAAAGCCGAGGGGCGCGTCAAAGCCATCGAGGAAGCGTTATCTGTCGCCGCTCTCAACGCCGACGCCGCGCAATTGACACGGCTAAGCGCCGACTATGATCAGGCCAGGGCGCACGTCGATGCCTTGCTTGTCGAATGGGAACAATTGGCCGAGCCTGCCGGATAGCAGAAATATGTCCGTAGGGGCGCGGGTTTGCTCCGCCCTGGTTGCACAATTTTTGGGCGGGGCAAGCCCGCGCCCCTACGGGTTTTCCATTCGTTATCTGTTGCGCCTGCGCACAATGCGTGCGATCAGGCCGGCGATCAGGGCCACGATTGACAGCACGAGCGGGATGGCGGCGGCGGCGGCGAACCAGGCGCCGCCGAAAAGGATGGAAACCAGGATGGGCGGATTCGCCTGAGCCATTCCATAGAAATGATTTAATCCTAACTTGTAGAGTCCGCCCAGCATGGCGGCCAGCAGCGCGCTGAAGAGAAACGTCAGCAGCACGCGCGTGAAGCCGTAGAGGAACGAGCCGCGCACCGCGTTCACGCATAGCAGAGCCAGGCCCACGCTTTGCAGGCCCAGCGCCAGCCAGATCGGCAAGGTTGGGCGTACCACAGGTAATGCTGCGCCCACGCCTCCGATGATCAGCCCTAAGATAGCGACGGCAGTGGCGATAGCAAACGAACGCGGCCCACCGCGCCGCTCGGCTGCTGCGCCTCTTTGTTGCCGGTCTTGTTGGATGCTGTGCAGCATCGCCATGTGATCCATAATACGCATTTTGATGCCGTGCGTCTCCACGTTGTTGGGATCGAGTTCCAGAGAACGTTCTATGGCTTGCAGCGCCGCCTGGTACTGTTCCATATTGCTCAGTAAGACACCGCGCACACTCCATGCCAGGGCATTGTGCGGGTTCAGTTGGATGGCCTGCTCGATGGTTGCCAGCGCATCCTGCGGACGACCTGCTGATCCCAACAACTGCGCTTTGATCATCAGCGCCTCGCTGTTCATGGGATTGATCTGGAGCGCCTGATCAATATATTTGAAGGCTTCGCCAGGATTTTGCATCTGGATCAGGTGTCGTGCCTGCCGCAAGAGCATGGCGCTTTGTTCCTCCGCCGCTTGAATGGTGATCTGACCGGTAGTTGTTGGAGAAAGCTGAGCTGAGGTAGGATCGGCAAACATGTTGGGAGGCTGAGCGAGCAGTGTTCCCGTAGTATTGGGCTGCGCCGCGGACATGCGCGGCATGTTGCCCGACGATCCTGGGAACATGGGTGCGCTTTGTTGCGCTGAAAAAGGACTGCTGGATTGAGGCGAGGACAGCGGAGACGAGGGCATAGCTCCCACCAGCACGACAGACTGGTCGGCTTGCCCAAAAAGCTGAGGGCGTTGTTGTTCGCCCAGCGATTTTGACAGGTAAGCGTACAGGCGCTGCATAGTCATCTGTTGCGTCTCCGGGTCGCTGGCCGGGCCGCACAAACCCACAATCACGCGGTAGACAAACGCGCCCAGATTTTTTTCGCCGACTTCCGGCGCTTGCTCGTTGCCCCGGCACGAGCAGAATACCATGCGGTTCGGCGTTTGCTGGAGACCTCGTAAGATAGCCGGGCCGAGCAACGGTGTGGAGTCGTAACGGCTGGCGCGTTGTTGGCCCCATAGCCGTCCCGTCTGGCAATAATCGAACAGGAAGATCACCTGTGATGCGCGACTGCGCCCCAAAGCTTTCTCCATCAACGATGGCAGATGTACTCCTGTGGTCGGCGAGGTATATTGCGTATTCGCCAGGGCTAGATAGCCATCGCCTGTGCGCTCGTCCAGAAAACCGTGGCCGGCGAAGTAGATCAGTACCAGGTCCCCCGGCTCCGCTACATTGACGCACGTCTGTGTAATCAGCGATTCCACCAGTTCGCGCGTCGCATAGACTCCCTGAACATGCTGCACATCAGATGGCGACCAATTGCCGCCTTTTGCGTTGACGAGCCACTGTGCCAGCGCCCGCGCATCTGTCTCGGCATACTGCAATGGCCGGAAAGCAGCATCCTGATAGGAATTGATGCCGATGATCAGTCCCAGGCGCCTGCCCATAGATTCTTACTCCTTCAGGTAGAACAGATCGAATTGATACACGTCTTGTCTGGCTATTGTATTCCAATCAATGCCAACAGGGGAAATACGACGGGAAAAGCGGTACTTTTTGGAGGATCTGTTGTGGTAAACTTAACTTTTAGGAAGGAGACATGTACCAATGCCGCGAGTAATTGGATTGACGGGTAACATCGCCTGCGGCAAGACCGTCGTCGGCCAGATGCTGCTCGAATTGGGGGCCGAACGTTATATTGACGCCGACGCCGTCGTTCACGCGCTGTACGAGCGCGGACGGCCCATTGCCCTCAACGTCGCGGAAGCCTTTGGTGCGGCGGTTATCGCGCCCGACGGCAGCGTTGATCGCCAGGCGTTAGGCGCGATTGTCTTTCACGATGCTGCTGAAATGCGCCGCCTCGAAGCTATTGTTCACCCGGCGGTCGCCGTTGCCATCGCCGATGAATTGGCCGCCGTCTCGCCCTCCGGCATCGCCATCATCGATGCCGTCAAATTGTTAGAGGGCGGTTCGGGCGCGTTTTGCCAGAGCAAGTGGCTCGTGATCTGTTCCGAGAGGCAAGAACTCGCGCGCCTCATGGCGCGTAACGCCTACAGCGAGGGCGAGGCCAGGGCGCGTATTCAGGCGCAGCCATCGAACGCCCGGCGTCTGGCCCTCGTCGATGAAGTGATCGATAATAGCGGGTCGCTGGCAGAGACGCGCCAGCAAGTCGCCGCCGCTTTCGCGCGCTTCGTCCAACAGTTTCCCGTTTGAATTAGAGTACCCAATGAGCCGTCAAGAACTGCGTCAGAAGGAAGAAAAGCGCTGCGCCTGACACCATGAGATAGCACAGGTGGAACAACTTGTACCTGCCAGCCGCCGCCATGATAATGAAGGCCGGAAAGACTTCCAACACGTAGCGTCCGACCGACTCTAGCGGGTACAACCCGGTACCCCCTTTGGGGAAGAGCTGCAAGAAGACAAATACTGCCGCGGCATAGACGCCGTAGACCCACAAATGACGCGGTAATCGCCAGGGGCCGACGAAGCAGAGAACGACGAACAGCAAGATCAACAGATCAGGTAGCAGGTCGGTCGCGTTGCGTAATGCCTGAAAACTCAGCAGCCCCGCGCTTCTATGAATGTTGAGCATGGAGTAAAAGATACCATAGCCGGGGAAAGCCAGAAATCTATGCCAGTAGACCTCGCCGTGCGTAAATGCCAGCGGATCGTTAAACCGTATGTAGCACCAGAGCGCGTACACGGCTACACCGCAGGGAATCAATACGCCTGCCAGGGCGTTCCAACGGATCGCCTTCCACTGGAACTGGCGCTGTCGCAAGTATTCATAGGCGAAAGGAATGACCAGGAGAATGCCTGCTGAGCGTGTCAGGCTTGCCAGGAATCCGCACAGTCCCGCCAGCCACCAGTGACCGCGGCGCACATGATAGAAGCTGAGCAATGCCAGGAAGAGGAAGAGCGCTTCGTTGTATCCCGATGCAAGAAAGAACGCTGTGGGAAAAAATACGAAGTACAGAACGCTGCGTTCTGCCTGTTCCGCAGTGAAGTCTTCGCATATGAGGCGATAGAGAACGATACATATCCCCAGGCTGGCGAGATTGGAGACCAACAGACCGGCCAGGATCACATCACCACCCGTCACAAACATTGTGGCTCGCTCGACTAAAGGGTACAACGGAAAGAACACTGCTCGCTGATATTGCGTATAGCCGTAGCGCGCGATGGTGGTAAAAATCTCGGCATCCCAATGATTCCACGAATGCCACAGCGTACTGATAGGAAAAGCCTGTGGCGAAAAGTCTTTGACCGTAAACAATGGAGCAAGGCAACTGATCGTCAGAAAAGCCAGGCGCGTTGCGATATATATCGGTAAAATAGCTTTGAGCGCCGCGAACCACGACCGCCAGTTTTGTGAATGTGCAGGTTGTTGTGCGACTATCTGGGCTGACTGCGGAGGCTCAATGATACCAGTCCCTACCGTCTGCGTTCGGGATATGTCATACAGGTGTTCTTCAGAACTGTCCAGTTGATTCGTATCCACTCACTTCCTCCAGCACAATAGTGCAAATTATTTCTGTTAGATGCCTTCCCATTATAATAGAGCATCGATGCTCTGACAAGATAAAAGTACCCTTGTTCTGTGCTGGATACTGCCTATATCAGCGAATTCGGACTGGAATCGACGGTTCAGAGTTCACTGAACCTGCTCTACCTGCTGGCTTATCAGCCCAAACCGGGTTATCTCAACATTTACGGCACGTCCGACGAGCGTTTTCATATAGTCGGAAGTAATCAGCAATTACCGCTCTCGATATAACGGTATCGCCACGTTGAGCTATCCTGTCGGCGATCCCAACTTGCGCGGCAGTTACTCCTGCTGGCTGGTCGGCCAATACACCACGATCACGGGCTATGAAAAAGTGCGCCAGGGGAACATCCATTTCGCGGGCGAACATTGCTCGTACAACTTCCAGGGTTATATGGAAGGCGGCGCGCGCGAAGGTAAGCGCGCCGCCGAGGAGATACTCGGCGATTATCACATTTAATATCAAATCCGGTGGAACACTGACGGTAATGCCTGTAGCGGCGCAATTCATTACGCCGCCACAGCGTTGTTGGTTGGCCTCTACGCCGATTTGCGGCAATTGGGGCAGAGGCCAAAGAGGGTGAGGGAATGGCCTTGAATCGCGAAATCCGTCTGTTTGCCAATCGACGCGAACTGATCTTCGGGCAGACAGACTTCGACCTCGACGACACGGTGACAGCATGTGCAGGTCAGGTGATGATGATGGCTGTCTCCGCATACACGATAGTGGTGCGTGCCATCGGCAAATTCAATACGGTCTAATAGCCCCATCGTGACCAGCATTTCCACCGATCGGTAAACCGTTGCCCGGCCCAGGCGGGCTTCATCCTGACGCAGCGTCTGCCAGAGATCGTCAACAGTAAAGTCGGTTCCGCTTTCGGCCAGCGCGATCAGTCGTTCCGCGATAATGCGCCGCGGGCGCGTATTGCGCTGGCAAGTATCCTCAAACGCCGCACGGATTTTCTCTGCTATCACGATTCTTTTGCTCTTTCTCAAAATGGTTATCTATTGAGATAGTATATCACATAGGTTTGTACCTTTCCATTAGGTCTTGTCTGATGTGCTAGCCACTGGTTTTTCCCTGGCAGACGTGTTTGCTGGTGTCTTTCTAGGTTTATTTTCTCTCTCCTGTTTGCTGTCAAAGTTGCTGTCAGTTTTGTGCTGGTTTCTGTGTGCGCTTAATGTTTTTACTCCTGGTCGCTGTGCTGTTTCTGCTTTATATCCGCTTTGAGTACCTTTGCTCAAAATTTCTCGGTAACTTTCTGCGTATGGCGACTCGGAGGTTTCTAAGTCGAGGACGAACTGTCTTGGCATCTGGTTAGGTGATGGTGTGATGTCTTCAAAGCCCATGTGTTTGGACATCCTGATGCCATCTGGCGTCTCACTCTTGGCGTAGAGTTTTGCAATATTGATACCTCTCTCTGCAAGCTCTTGTATTTTCTTGAGCATTCCAGAAATTAGGTAGATGCCGTATGTTTCCTGCCTGAATACTCCTGGTTTGACTGCAAGTCCTAACCAGCACTCTAGAGGATTTCCTGGGGTAAAAGGTAGGATATCGGTTGGTTGTAGGTCTTTTGTGCCTATTTCTCCTGCCATAAGTTTCTGCATGGTTTCGGGCTTGAGCGGTAGGAGAGTTATGTAACCTGTTACTATTCCTTCGCGCTTTACAACGTAGTCAATTTCGGGGTTGACCTGATACCAGGCGAGCCGTTGTTCTACAGTTGGAATGTAGAGCATACCCCAGAATTTTGCCATGACATCATAGATGCCCTGTACATCATCTGGTTTGGCTACGCTAAATTCGGCGGGGGCTGCGGCATATTGCAGGGCGAATAGCTCCTGAGCTTCTGCCATTTTATCTATGTATGCTTTCTCATAGAAGCCCTCTGTTTTTCCTGGCATTGTGACCTTTTTAATCTTGCCAGTTTTGACATAGTTATGAAACGTTGCTTGCGGCATTTTGAGCTTTTTGATAGCTTCACTTGCCGTGTAAAGTCCTGTTGAGGGTTTTACCTGTCTTGCCATTGATTTTCTCTCCACATGTTTGCTTCTTTGTCTGACCAGATAGCCAAAACTATTGGTCTGTTTGTATTGTACCATAGTTTAGGTTTTTAGGTTATGTATATTCTATCCATTTTGCCGCTTTGTGATTGCTTTGTGATATGTACTTTGCACAATCTTTTAGGTTTTTAGATTTTTAGGGTTGACAGATTCTTATAAGTCGTCTATAATCTCTAGTGAAATAGGTTTTTAGGTTGTTAAGGTTTTTATAACACCTGAGAACTTGCACATAATCGGGGCGGTTTCGCCTCAGCATTTTAACAACTGATAGCGCGAGAGCTTCTGTCTGAGGAACGGCGTGTGATGGAGGCTCGTAGTGGGGAACCGGAAACGGGGAACCGAGCGCGTACTGGCATAGTGAGTGTGACTCTATGAGCAGTACATACCTTTGCGTCAATTCATGCACCGGCGCAAGGAGGGCGGGTCGTTAGTGAGCGGCATCGGTTTCTGGTGGCAAGTGGGTGGTGACGAAACGAACCGATGTGCAGCTCACACGAACTGCATGGGTGGTGGGGTGGTGGTCGTGGCGATTGTCGGCTTTGTAGTGTGTGGTACTTCGATGGGAAAGCATATGGCAAGTCATGAGAGACGCTGGCGGGTGTGACTCAGACATCTGCTGGCGTTTCGTTCTCTCATGGCAAGCCATTGGTGTTCGGGCTAGGCCCATATCCATTATCGAACATGGAGCCTTGCCTGTCAAAGGGAAAGGATATGGCTATGACGGTTTCTCCTCGGTCGGCTGATGACCGTGATCTTTCCTTACTGGCTCATCATCAATACTTCCGGGCGATCAAGTCCGTTGTTCGTCTGTCTCCTGAGCAAGAACAAGCCTGCTTTGAGCAACTGGCGGCGGGGAAAGCTGACCTGACGCCCCTGGCTCGGCAAGCACGCGAGCGGCTCGTCGAGACGTATCAACCGTTGGTTGTCCACATCGCCCGCCGCTATGTGTGCTATTGTCG
>DATLSW010000287.1:0-6964 GCA_035533955.1 Ktedonobacteraceae bacterium
CCCCACCCCTTGCTTCCCCGCTCTTGCCAGTTGAGCCTGCGGCCACGCTGCCGGGTTCCTCTCGTCCTTCCCCTCATCATCCCTGGAAAAAAGCCCCGGCTTGTTCCCCGAAAGTCTTTGCAAAAAATTAGGGGACACCCCAGCTTTAGCGCGCCCTTGCCAATTCCCTTTCCTCACGCTATACTGGTCAAAGCAAAACTGTTGTCCAGCAGGCGTAATGAATTGCGCTCCTACATCTGTGATATCAGCACGAGAGGAATGGTCCATGTACGACGACCCGAACCAGCCACAACCGCCATACGAGCAACCGCCAACCGAATACGGCCCGCCATTATATGGACAATCACCATATGCCGCGCCGCCGCCGCCAATGCCAAAGAAGTCGCGGCGCGGCGTCTGGATCGCGCTGGCGATTGTGGGCGCGGTTCTCGTGCTGGCCTGCGGGGGCTGCGCGGCGCTGGCAATTGCGGGCGTGGGTTTCTTTGCCAGTTCTCTGGCCGCGCCATCCGCTGCTGCCAGTGGTTATTATCAGGCTATTGAGAACCAGCAGTACAAAGTGGCCTCTAGCTATCTCGATACGAGCAGCCTCAACCAGCAAGAACAGCAAATCACCGCGCAGACGTTCACAGTGGCGGCGGAGGCGAGAGACCTGGCTGATGGCAAAGTCACGAAATTTTCGCAGACCAATATCAGCGTAAATACCACTAATGGAGTCAGTACCGCGTCTGTCACCATGTCGGTAACGAGAGGAAGCCAGACCTACAGCGTGCAACTGCAAATGAAGGAAGACAACAACGTTTGGAAAATCACCGATTACAATAACATTTGATAAGAAGCTACCGTGATGAATGATTACGATGTGATTGCGCCATTTTATGATATCGAACATGCCAACTTCGACGAGGATGTTGATCTGTACCTGCACTTCGCGGAGATGCAGACCGGCCCTTTGCTCGAACTGGCTTGCGGTACGGGGCGTTTGCTGCTCCCGCTCGCCGCGCAGGGCTATTCGCTGCTGGGCGTCGATTCTTCGCAGCCCATGCTCGATATCGCGCGACGGCGCGTGCAACAGGAGGGGTTTGAGTCGCGGATTACGCTGGCGCAGCAGGATATACGCGCGCTTAACCTCGGTCGGCAGTTCAGCCTCGCTTTTATCGGCCTCGGCTCATTCGGCCATCTCACTACGCGCAATGCGCAACAGCAGGCTCTGGCTGCTATTCGCAAACATGTTACGACGGGCGGGACGTTTATCCTCGATATCAGCAATGCCGATATCCGCTACATGGAGAATCTGAGCGGGCAGTTATTGCACCTGGGAACCTACCCGCTTGAGGATGGGACGATGCTCACACACCTGATCAGTCCGGCCTCGTCGCATAGCGATCACTTGCTGGAATTGACGCACTTCTATGACCAGCATCGCCAGGGTGGGCCGATTAATCGGACCGTCGTAACATCCTATCTCGCGCTGTTTGAGCGTGCCGAGATTGAGTTGCTGCTTGAGCGCGCCGGTTTCGCGGTCAAAGATATCTATGGCGGCTATGACCTCAGCCCGTTTATCCGCGAAAGCCCGCGCATGGTGGTGATCGCGGAGGCGCGGTGAAAAACATGGCACACATAACAAGAACATTGCACAAGTGGACGTTGGAACCGGCGGTTGCCATACAACTACAGCGCGAACTGGCCGGGCAGGTGATCCACACGGACGAGATCAAGGGCGAGGTGCGGTTGGTGGCAGGTGTGGATATGGCGATCAACGAGAATAACGGCATGGCGCGCGCGGCGGTCGTGCTGCTGGAGTACCCGGCGCTGGAGATCGTTGAGCGGCACGTCTACGAAGAACCGCTGCGGATGCCCTATATTCCCGGCCTGCTCTCCTTCCGCGAGCTTCCTTGCATCCTCGGTGCGTTTGCCCAGTTGCGCGCGCGGCCCGACCTGGTGATGGTGGATGGTCAGGGCATCGCGCACCCGCGCCGTCTGGGCATCGCCGCGCACCTCGGCCTCTGGATCGATCTGCCCACCATTGGCTGCGCTAAATCGATCCTGACGGGCCGCTTCGATGAGCAGAAGTTGGGCGACGAGGTAGGCGACTGGCTCCCGCTCACATATAAAGATGAGACCATTGGCGCGGCCTTACGCACTCGCTCGCATGTCAAGCCGATGATCATCTCCATCGGGCATCGCATCAGCCTGGAGTCCAGCCTGCGCTACGTGCTGGCCTGCGGCAAAGGCTATCGTCTCCCCGAACCGACGCGGCAAGCCGACAAGCTCTCAAAGGATAACGACTGGCGCGAACCCGAACCGGACGGGGGACAGCAAGAGTCGCTGTGGGGGTAAAGATACTATAACTTTTAGGAGATATCTGATATACTATGACAGGTAAGGAAGAGTTGGAGAATCAACACGCGAGGAGTTGTTGTTCCACATGAAGATATCGGTTCGCAATCTGGGCGTCATTCGAGAGGAAGCTAATATTGATCTCAAGCCTTTGACTGTTTTTATCGGGCCGAACAATTCTGGCAAAACATGGCTGGCTTATGCTCTGGCAGGTATTTTTGGCGATTATGGTTCGGGAAAGTATGCTCAAGCTTATGCTCAGAGTAAGGTTCCAAATTCCTATGAGCTATTGAATGCAGCCATAGAAGGAGTTTTAACGCAAGGAAATGCTACAATTGATCTTCGTCGGTTTGCAGATGAATATGGTGAATCGTATTTTAATAATGTTGCGCAATATGCTCCGAATTGGATGCACAGTTTTCTCAGCACCCAATTAGCTCATTTTGATGATATGAATATTTTATTAAACTTGGCAGAAACTAAGGAAGATTTTTTAACTAAGGTTTCTCAATATTCTCGAAGTAACCTTGTTGCCGGTTCTGTACTTACAATACGAAAAAGCTCGGATGATGATAGAGTATTTGCCTTCACATCTACCGAAGTTCAAGATGGCGAGAGCCAAGAAGAGCAGTTAGGAGAGAAGATTCCTGTCGAAGATGTAAGAGAAAGTCTGGTTAGCTACGTTGCAACTGCATTGCGCCGTTCTCTTTATCCCCAGGTTCGTGTATTTCCAACGGAAAGAACAACATTTGTTGCTACTCGTTTTTCCGAAAGAATAGCGGATTCAACAACCCTGGAACTTAGTCAAGAAGCAATAGACGCACTAGGTACTCTGACCAGGGAATTGGATATCAGGAAGTTGGTTAACATTGCTACGAGAGAGGCGATCTGGCCTGTAAGTTCTTTTTTGACTATGCTCAGAAGTATTTTCAGAATCAGCTCAAGAAATAGAGAGCTAAGAGAGAAAACTGCCAAGAGGGATCCAACAATTAGACGGTATATCGAGTTGGCTGAGATTCTTGAGAGGCAAATATTAGCAGGAAATGTGTCCCTTTCTACGCCAGAACCTGATCCGAGAAGAGAAGTTCTTTTCCAGCCTACCGAGGATGTGGATCTGGAGATTCCAATCGTATCTTCGATGGTCAAGGAGCTTTCGCCATTGGTTCTCTATCTCCGCTATCTTGCCCAGCCTGGTGAGCTGGTGATCATCGACGAACCAGAAATGAACTTACATCCAGCTGCCCAGGTAAAGATCATCGAGTTCCTGGCGATGCTAGTCAATGCTGGATTGCATGTGCTAATTACCACGCATAGCACCTATGTTATTGATCACCTCACGAATTTACTGGATGCGTACAGGCATCAAAATCAGGATGACATCGTAGAAATGTTTCTGCTTGAGGATAAAGAAGCATTCATAACTCAAGAGAAGGTATCTGTCTACAGCTTTGAAAATGGCGAAGTAAAGAATATTCTCAAGCCAGAGGGAGTTATAGATTGGCGAACCTTCAGCGATGTAACGACGCTCGTGGAGCGTATTCATTTTGAGTTGTCGGGAGAGTAGTGTGTCGTTTAGCCGATTGTTGCTCGCTGCTGCGAGTTCTAAGAAATTTATTGAAGGCGAAAGAAACGATAAGGTCGTGATATCTCCTAAAATTTCTATTGCAGGCAGGGACCCTTATGAAGGCGAAGTAGTTTTATGCTTCCAACTTGATGATCGCCGCGACGCAGAAAGACGAGTAGCGCGCAGCCTTGGCTTGCAATCAAATGATCCGCGCTGTGATGGGCTTATTTTTTATGCGCGGGATGAAGATGAGGACAAAGCAATTTGCCTGGTCGAGATGAAAAGCGCGAATATTTCTGATGCAGCAAGGCAGATCATTTCGACAAAAGAGCATATAGAGAGGCTTCTACGCGAAGAATGCCGCTCTTTACCTGAAGAATATCGCACTGATTGTAATAGTCAGATCGCACGTATCAAATGGAATGCTTGTTTATATCATCATGGTTCCTCACCGCAGCTTCCAAATATTCTGGGAGAATTGAGACATCAAAGATTCGACAATGTTGGTTCTTGTACCGCTGCGAATAATGATTTAAGGCCATTGTTAAGAGGGGAAAGCGCGGCGGAAATGGCAAGAAAGCTAAGAGGTGGCACACGGAGAAAACGATAATAGAAAAAGAGGCGAATCAATAGCGGTGTGGATCATTTTCATCTCCGAGTTAAAATGATCCACACCAGTAGTGATGTTTTACGACACCGGTACAGGCGTTGGTTCCAGCCTTACCTTCAATCCATACTTGGGGCGTATGGTGACGCGCGGCAGAGGGACGACCGGGAAGCCGGGGACAAGTTCCGGAGTGTAGCGCTGCAGGATGGTCGCCAGCAGCAGGCGCGTCTCCATATCGGCGAAGGGCATACCGATGCAGATGCGCGGCCCCGCGCCGAAGGGAAAGTAGGCTCCCTGTGGTATCTTTTGCTCTTGCTGTCGCGGGTCCCAGCGTTCGGGGCGGAAGTTCTGCGGATCGCCCCAGACGTCGGGCAGATTGTGGATGACCCACTGGCTCAGGATGGCAACCGTGCCAGCCGGAAAATGGTAGCCCTCCAGGTCAAATGGCGCGATGGCCTGGCGGCTCATCACCCAGGCCGGCGGCCTGACGCGCCACGCTTCGTTAATCACCCAATCCAGGTAGGGCAGGTTGGGCAGATCGTCTATGGTGGGAGCGCGCCCACCGAGAACGCTGTGCAGCTCGGCCTGGAGTTTCTGACGTGCGGTGGGATTTTGCGAGAGCAGGTAGAATGTCCAGCTCAGCGTGTTCTGTGCCGTTTCGTGTCCCGCGGCCACAAAGGTGAGGACATGATCGTGAACTTGCTTGTCGCTGAGAATGTTTCCTTCATCCTGCGCTTCTAACAGCATGGACAGGACGTCGCCCGTGTCGCGCCCATCAGCGCGGCGCTGCGCGATCAGATCATAGACGAAGTTGTCCAGCAGCGCTTTGCCCGCGCGACTTTTTTCCACTTTTTTGTTATTACGCAAAAATGGGATGCGCGTTTGCATGCGAAATGGGCCGCCCGGCCCTTCGATAAGAGCGGTGAAGGCTTGCCCGATCGCGCCGGATTTGCCGATCAGATCAATGTTGAAGAGTGTCTCGCCAATGATGCGCAGGGTAAGCTGCTGCATGGCCTGCGCTATGTCGATCTCGCTGTGTGGCTGCCAGCTAGCGAGCATTTCCTGGGTGTATTGCACCATGACTTCGGCGTAACCCTCGACGCGGCGCTTGTGGAAGGCGGGCTGTACGAGGCGGCGCTGCTGGCGGTGAAAATCGCCGTCGATGGTGAGCAGGCCGTCGCCGAGAAGGTGCTTGAGATTATTCCTGCCGCGATTAGCTTTGGTGAAATTCTTTTGTTGTTCCATTAAAAAGTAGCGCACATGCTCCGGACGGAAGAAAAAGACGATGGGGTCTTTTCCGAGGTAGGCGGTTGCCAGGCGACCGTAATCGCGTTGAAGCTGGCGTACAAAATGAAGTGGGTCACGCTGAAATGCCAGGGCGCTGCCGACGAAAGGCAGTCCCTTTGGCCCCGGCGGGAGTTTTGCTGCTGTAGCATCTCTCATGGGATCACTCGTCCTGTGGTGAAACTGGTGAATATCTCCTGGAAAAAGAGATCAAACTTGATAGCGTGTTGCTCAATTCACGCTGATTTGAGCAACAGGCTATCAGGTTTGATCAGTATCTACGAGTAACTGCGGCGGCAAGCCGCCGCGCAACAATTGTAAAATGCGCGCGGTCATCTCGTCCGGCCCTGGTGTGTCATGCTCGAACCACCAGCCGATACCCTGCATAACCATGCCGGTGATGAAGCGGGCCAGCAGCGGGATGTCGTAACCAGCGAGCAGATCGGCCTCCTGGGCCAGTGTCAAAACGCGGGCCAGACCCTCAGCTACCTCCAGGCGCGCGCGGATGGTGCGGCTATGCAGCAGATTGCCGCCATCGGTCAGCGCGATCTGAAAGAGATCGCGCTGGATGTATGCCTGGCGGAAAATCGCTAATAGCGCCGCCGGCAAGAGTTGCTCTAACGGTTGGTCGGCAGTGGCGGCCAGCACTCCTTCATGTATTTCGTCGAAGCCCTCTTCGAGCAATGTTGAGAAAATCTCCTCTTTATCGCGAAAATGCAGGTAAAAAGTGCCGACGCCGACGTCTGCCTGAGCTGTGATCTGAGCGATGCTGGCATCATGGAAGCCGTGGGCGGAAAAGACTACACGCGCGGCGGCGAGCAGTTCGGCGCGCGTGCGGGCGCGTTTGCGCGAGGCGCGCCCCTGCTCACTGTGCCTGCTCGTGAGTTGTGTCGATGAATTATCATTCATAACCGAATGATAATTCATATTCGAGAAAATGTCAAGTGGGGTCGGCTTGTCCAGTGTAGAGTGGGACTGTGAAGAAAAAGGTTGTTCCGCGGTCGAGTTCGGTCTCGAAATTGATGACGCCGCCGTGCTGCTCGACAATGAGTTTGGCGATAGCGAGGCCGAGGCCGTAGCCGCCGATGCGAGATTGCTGGTGGTTTTCGGACTGGTAGAACCGCTCGAAGATATGCGGGCGATCGCCTTCGGCGATGCCGTAGCCGGTATCG
>DATLSW010000288.1:0-7439 GCA_035533955.1 Ktedonobacteraceae bacterium
GCCGGTCAATGCTGCTGCGCTGCAAGTGTCACCGTTCAGGATATTCACCTGTATCAAAGTCAGCGACTCGGTAACGGACGGCTTTTCATACTTCTATGCCGAGGTGCGCCGTCTCAAGGCGCTGCTCTCGGCGTTGGAACAAAGCGCAGATATGCCGTTATTCTTCCTCATCGACGAGATCTTTCGCGGCACGAATAATCGCGAGCGGCAGATCGGCAGTCGCGCCTACATCGAGGCGCTGGTAGGGCAGAACTGTATGGGCGCGCTCTCGACGCACGACCTGGAACTGGTGAAGCTGGCCGAGACGCTGCCGCATGTCGTCAACTACCATTTCCGCGAAGAGGTCATTGACGGACGCATGGTCTTCGATTACAAACTGCGCCCCGGCCCGTCGCCAACCACCAACGCGCTGGAGATCATGCGCCTTGAAGGATTGCCCGTGCCGCGCGGATGATACTGTATTCAGAGGTTATAGATTGCTTACCGCTGCATAGATTTCTCCCAGAAAGCGGCTCGGCACAGTTGCCAGCAACTCGGTGCGCGCGAAGCCATTCTGTCGCGCCAGTGTCTCCCATGTCCGATACGAAAATGGATAGGGAACCCAGGGATTGCCCCGGTCGGCATTGTATTCCACGACCAGTAAGCGGCCATGAGATTTCATATAGCCACGAACCAATTGTAACATCGCCTCTTTCTTGCGCAGAAAGTGCAGCGAATTTGCCATCACGATGCCATCGAGCGGCGGCAGATCGAGACGGTTACTGAAATCCGCGGCGATATAGTGAACGGTTCTATCAGGGAAGCGCGCTTGCATGGCCCGTTCCTGCTCTCTCAGCGAGCCGCGATCTTTGTCCACGGAATAGATGATGCCCGTCGGCCCGATCAAATCTGCCAGCGCCAGCGTGAACGCGCCCGTGCCTGAGCCAAAATCGGCCCACACGCCGCCGGGCGCGAGTATGCCCTTGCGCAGCAGTGAGACGTGGTCGTTGTGGTTCATGTAGTTGGTTACTCCTTACATCGCTTGTCAGGTCTATGCGTCAATGATATGATATCCGCGAGCCTATCTTCGTTCTACAAAAATGGGACGGTGATATGGTACACTAACGTTGGGGGGCATAATGGTGAGTACGCGACCTGGCACACAGGCAAGACGAAAGGAGCGCGAGATGGTCAAGCATATCGACGACGAGGTAGCCTACTACTACGATTCCCATCCCACCGAGGAGGATTTGATGGGGGAAACCTCGTTTCACTCCGCGCTCGTTCACTACCTGGTGGATGTGCTGCGCTGGCTGTTTCATGACCGCGTCTGCGCAATCTATGAGAATCTGAATTTCTACTACACGTCCAACCCAAGAGAAAAGCCGCTGGTTCCTGATATTGCAGTGATCACGGGTGTGGCTTTTCGCCATGTGCGAAGCTGGCGGATAGGCAAGAGCGGCCCCGCCCCGCGCGTCGTCTTTGAAATTGCCTCGGAAGAGACGTGGCAGAAGGATATCAATGAGAAGCCCTTAAAATATGCCCATATCGGCGTGGAAGAGTACATCTTTTACGATCCGAATGAGCCGCCTCTTACGCGCGCGACAGCGCAGCGGCTGTTTGTATGGCGATTGGACAAAGATCGAGGGATGCTACTCCCGGTGCAGGCTGATACGAGCGGGCGGATATGGAGCGCGTGTCTGGAAAGCTGGTTAGCGCCGGACGGAATCTATCTTCGCTTTTATAACCAGTTTGGGAATCTGCGCTTAACACAAACTGAGGAAGAACAGCGACGAGCCGCTCTGCTTGCTGAGAGGTTGCGTTCGCTGGGTATCGACCCTGATCGACTATAATATCCCTGCGAAACGAAGGTGGGAGCGTGATGCGTCGCGCTTCCACCTTTGTTTCGCGCAATCTAGAATGTGAGTAAGATCAGGATACCCTAAAAGCGGAATGAATAGAGAGAAAGGCAACCATTATGAGCAAGGAACGCGACGCCGAGGCCATCTTAAAAGCCTGCACTCGCTTTCTCAACTACCATTATCGTCAGACGCCGAAGGAGAGCCTGGCTGCGCTGGCCGAGGCCACCGATTCGGATATCGCGGGCGACCGCTATGGTCAGGGGGCGTTGATCAACGATTTCGAGGCGCGTGTCGCGGCGTTGTTGGGTAAAGAGGCCGCCGTCTTTATGCCCAGCGGAACCATGTGCCAGCAGATCGCCTTGCGCATCTGGGCCGAGCGGCGCGGCAACTTCAATGTCGCCTTTCATCCGACCTGCCACCTGGAAATACATGAGTTTCGCGGCTATCAACGGCTGCATGGCCTGAACGGTATGCCCATCGGCTCTCCACACAGCCTGTTCACGCTCAGCGATCTGCAACAGGTGGCCGAGCCGTTGGGTACGCTGCTCATAGAACTGCCGCAGCGCGAGATCGGCGGTCAGTTGCCGACCTGGGACGAGTTGACCGCGATCACCGGCTGGGCGCGCGAACGCGGCATCCCACTGCACCTGGATGGCGCGCGCCTCTGGGAATGCCAGCCCTTTTATGGTCGCGACTATCGCGAGATCGCCGCGCTGTTCGACAGCGTATACGTGTCCTTCTACAAAATCCTCGGCGGCATCGCGGGCGCGCTGCTAGCTGGCCCCGCGGATGTCATCGCCGAGGCGCGTATCTGGCAGCGCAGGCATGGCGGTAATCTTGTCCAGCTCTATCCCTATGTTCTCTCGGCTCAGCAAGGACTCGACAAGCATCTGGAGCGCATGGCAACGTATCACGAAAAAGCGAGAGATATCGCTGCTATCCTCGCACCATTCTCGCAGATAGAGATTATACCCAATCCGCCGCACACGAACATGGCGCATGTCTACCTGCATGCCGAGCGGGAAAAACTGCGCGAAGCTGCTCTTGATATTGCTGAGGAGACGGGCGTATGGCTGCTCTCCTGGCTGGCCCCCACAGAGCTACCATCCTCTAGCAAGTTTGAGTTAACCGTCGGCGACGCCGCGCTTGATCTGACGAACGAGGAGATCAGAGAACTGTTTGAGCAGTTATTGAACAAATGTGAATGCTAGAGCAACCACAAGCCAGGGCAATCCCTTGCGGTTGCCCTGGTGGAAGGAGATAGTCGCCCGCCATTTTATTCCACATCCTCTTCGCGCTCTAGCGCCGCTTTCACTGCGTCATAAGCTTTTGCCAGCGCAACAGTGAGATTCTGGTTGCTCACCTTGAACGGCGCGTCGCCCAGGCGTTTTAGCACGGCCTTGTCGATCTCCGGCGGGCCGGGCCTGACGACAAACATATCCAGGTCATCACCGGCTTGCCAGAATGTTTCTACGTTCTCTTCGAGCAGCGTAGTTGTCTCTGGCGCGGCTTCTTCTGTGGTAGCTGCCGCGCTTTCGCTGGAGAGCGAAACGCTGCGTTTGGTGCGTAAGGCGTCGATGATCTGCTCTTTGGTGCGACCGCGCAGCTTGAAGATCAGAAACGGGTCTTCGTCGAATTGTTCGGCCAGGATGTAGTAGACGGCGGCGATGTGCTTGCAGGGATTGGACCAGTCGGGGCAGGAGCAGTTGGTTTCCAGGTCGGCTCCACTGGCCGGGAAGAGCGAGACGTTGGCGGCGCTGAAAGCTTCCTCGATGTTGGTGGGCATCTCACCGGCCAGCAGTTTGGCGGCGAAAATGGCCTGGGCCGACATCGCGTCCGTCACCTGATCCCAATCGGCATCGGAGAGCGGCTTGAGCTTGATGGTGACGTTGTAGGGTCTGGGCGCCGATCCCTGCACCTTCGCTTTGACGATGCCCTGCTCGATGTCAATTGAGATGACCTGCCCTTTGCGCGCATAGGAACGACCGCGTGTCAGGCGCGCGCCCAGGTTGAACGACTCCAGCACGGCGATCCAGCGCTTTGACCACCATGTCTCGCCAATCGAGCCGCGCTCGCTTTTCGTTTTGATGCCATTTTTCACCGGCTTCGCCGGGCGCTGTTCGTAGTGATACCAGCCCATTGCTCACTCTCCCACTGACTCGCGGCTCAGCGCGAACAGGTCTTTGAGTTGATCGGTGGACATCTCGGTGAGCCAGTTTTCGCCGCTGCCGACGATGCTTTCCGCCAGCCCTTTTTTCTCTTCGATCATCTGGTCGATATGCTCTTCCACGGTGCCGATACAGACGAATTTATGCACCTGCACGTTCTTCAATTGCCCGATGCGAAAGGCGCGGTCGGTTGCCTGGTTCTCTACGGCGGGGTTCCACCAGCGATCAAAGTGGAAGACATGGTTGGCCGCGGTCAGGTTGAGGCCGACGCCGCCTGCTTTGATCGAGAGCAGGAAGATCGACGGGCCGTGTCGCTCCTCCTGGAAACGCTGCACCATTATGTCGCGCTGCTTCTTGGAAGTCGCGCCGTGCAGGAACAACACTTCGCTATCCAATGTGCTTTGCAGATATTGGCGCAGTAGCTTTCCCATCTCGGCGAATTGTGTGAAGATCAGGGCTTTATCCCCGGCGGCCAGCGCCTCCGCTAGCATCTCCTCCAGGCGCGCCAGCTTGCCGGAGCGTCCCGACAAATTGCTGCCGTCGCTCATAAACTGCGCGGGATGGTTGCACACCTGCTTGAGTTTGAGCAGCGTCGATAACACCAGCCCTTTGCGCTCGATGCCTTCTGATCCCTCGATTTTCTCCATCATCTCTTTGACGACCGCCTCGTACAACGATGCCTGCTCCTGTGTCAGATTGCAGAAGACCTTCATTTCCAACTTGTCGGGCAGATCTTTGATGATCGATTTGTCGGTTTTGACGCGGCGCAAGACGAACGGCTGGATCAGTTGTTTCAGCGTTTCGGCCTGCTTCGCGTCATGATATTTTTCGATGGGCGTGGCAAAGCTGCGGCGAAACTCCGTGCCGGAGCCGAGATAGCGTGGATTCAGAAAATCCATGATTGACCACAGTTCGGACAGGCGATTCTCGACCGGCGTACCTGTCAGCGCGACACGATAGCGCGCTTTGATCCCTTTGATGGCCTTTGTCTGTTTGGCCGCATCGTTCTTGATATTTTGCGCCTCGTCAATGACAAGGTAGTTCCAATCGATCCTGGCAAGATGTTCCTGGTCGCGCAGCGCCAGCGAATACGTGGTAATCACGATATCATGCTGCCGCGCTTCCTCAAGAAACGCCTCGTCGGAGAGCCGTTCCGCGCCGTGATGGATCATCACCGACAGCGACGGCGCGAAGCGCTGCAATTCACGCTGCCAGTTCCCGACAATGGACATAGGGCAGATCAGCAGGCTGGGAGCGGTTATTGCTTCGCCCTGTTCGCGATCATGCAACAACAGGCTGATGAACGTCACGGTTTTCCCTAATCCCATATCGTCCGCTAAACAGGCGCCAAACCCGAATTGCTTGAGAAATGCCATCCAGGACGCGCCCTTGAGCTGGTAGGGGCGCAGTTGGCCGTGCAGTTGCGATGGCTGCTTGATAGTGGCGATCTTCGCTGTATTGGACAGCCTGTCCATCAGGTCTTTGATCCATCCCTCGGTCTCGATGCCGGCGACGGCCAGCCCGACCTCCGATTGTTCCTCGCCCAGGCCGAGCCGCAGCGCGTCTCCCAGCGTCATATCCCCGCTCAAACGTTTTTTCTCGAAGAAAGCGATAGCCGCCTCGATCTCCTCCGGGCGCAGCTCAACCCACTGGCCGCGCACGCGCACGAGCGGCATTTTCAGACTCACCAGGCTCTCGAACTCCGTATCCGACAGTGCGCTGTCGCCGACGGATACCACCCAATCGTAAGCTACGATGCTGTCGAGTCCCAGCAATCCCCGGCTGGTTTTGCTGCCCTCTTTGGGTTTCACTTTCAGTTTGACGCGCACGCGGGCCGATGGTTTCTGCCACCACGTCGGGATCAGCACGCCGTAGCCGCTTTGTTCCAGCAGCGGCACGGACTCGCGCAGAAAGGCATAAGCTTGCTCGGTCGTCAGGTCGAGTTCTTTGGGACGTGCCGTGCGCAAGCTGTTTTCGATGGCTGGAAACACGCGCGTTGCCTTGCCCAGGTCGGAAAGCAGCCGTTCCTGCGGATTCTCGAACTGGCGCTTGAGGAAGGTCAGCGTGCTGGAGCGCTCTTGCCAGACCTTGTCGGCTGGAACGAGCAGGCTGCGGTCATCGTTGGCCTGGAGATAGTAGCTGACGCGCCAGAGCATGGGCTGATCGCTTTCTGGATCAGGCTGATCAAGACGGAAGCAGGTGCGGAACGGCGCGGTTGCCGCCGCCGGGCGCAGTTGGTCGAGCCAGCCATACATGGCAGAGGCGAAATCTCGTAATTGTTGTTCCGTCGCTTTCAATGTGACATCGTGCGCCTTGAGGCCATGCAGCCATTGTTCCGCTAATGAGAGGTATGCTGGCTGGCGCAGTTTGTTCTTCGAAAGCAGCGGCGTATCGACAAGGCATTGCCGCACGAAGGCATCGATGCTGTGATCAAGGAAATGACGCAGGAGATGGTGCGGCACGGTGGAGAGACGCTTATCTGGCGGCAAGAACGACCAGCAGACAGGCGGCATCAGCGCGGCTAGATTGTGCATTCGCTCATCGTCTTCGCCCACCAGCGACGCTTGCCACGTGGCTTGATAGACGGCTTTGCCGTTTTGTTGCGCTTCTTGCAAGGCCGGTATGTAGCATTCTTTCGTGATCAGTTCAAACGCGAACATGGCTGCTGTGGCCCAGAAGCGCAGATCGCTGCCGAAAGCCACGCCATGCGGGGTTTCGTCCGGCAGCGCGCGCAGCAGTTCAAAGGCGGATTGGGCGTCGAGCGAGAGCGTGTCAATTTGCCAGGTTTTGAATTCCGTTGGTTTTGCCGTGTCGTTCGCCTGTTCCAGGATCAGTTCTGGCGATGGCTGTGGCCTATGAGCGGTGGAGGGTAGGCGCAGCGCGAGCGTGCCAGCCGCTGCATTTTTCAGAGCAGAGGTTGTGAGCCATTCCTGTAGCGCCCGTTGCAGGAGCTGATGATCGAGCGCGAAGGGATGAGATTGTGGTTGTTGTACTTTTGTGCTTCGCTTTGCACTCGTCCCTTTCGGCGCCGTCGCGACAGGATGAGATGTTTCCACCCACAAATGCAATTTGCCCGCGTCAACGTTTTCCCAGACGACATGAATGACGATCACTACTTTCTTCTCTCCTCATACAGGTAATAGCAGTTCCTATCATCTCATCATAGCACATCATAACGAGTAAGTTAACATATTCCCCAAATTGGATCTCCGTCCTTGAGGGGGGAATTCCGTAAGGGCGGTGGCTCTGCCCCTACGGACCTCGACCAATTTCCCCCGGAAGGATGCAATGGACGCCAAAGCAGGGCGGCCATCGCTGCTTGCGCGCCAATATTCACATTGAGACGCTGCCCGAAGCCTTACGTATTGGCCGCAATCTGCAAGTGATCGAGTCCGAAGCCGAGCGCACGCGCTGGCAAATCCCCTTCCAC
>DATLSW010000289.1:0-2993 GCA_035533955.1 Ktedonobacteraceae bacterium
CGTCAACTACAACATGCTGCCCGGCGATGCCGACCCGCGCAATCCCTCCGGCCTGCGCATCGGCGTCCCCGAAATGACGCGCTTCGGCATGGACGAGCAGGCGATGGGCGAACTGGCCCAACTCATGCACGACGCCATCGAGGGCAAAAACGTCAAAGCCAGCGTGAACGCCTTGCGTGGCCGCTTCATAGAAATGCGGTACGTGTAACACGCGGAGAGAGCCAGTGCAGGGCGTGTGAATGCGCGCATTCACACGCCCTGTACTGGCTCTCTTTGTTACTTCTTACTCATCAAAACAGTCTCTTTCCCCGGTTTCCTGCCCAGTCTCGCTAATAAGATTATTATCCCACTGATGGCGAGCAAGAACAGCACGATCTCCAGCACTTGCGGCGTTCCCATCGGCAGAGCGGCCAGGTGCGCGAGCAAGCCTGTTGCCTGCTGACCGGCCACAATCTCCATTGGAGACGTACCGAAAGGCGCGAGATGAATGACGCCATCGGAGCCAATGCCCATATCGTAGGTCACAGACTCAGAGGGCGCGTTCAGGCTCAGGTAGGTGAGCCAGCTATTCGACCAGACCCAACCCATATTGCGATCCGTCGAGAGATCGTGATAGAGCGACGAGTTCATCGGCTCCTGAAAGGCGACGTCAAGGCCGGGCGCGCCAGAGATTTGCGAGCCAACGGGAGACTGACCGATCTTCGCATTCCACGCGCTGGTGTTCAACGGTTCGTCGGTCAGGAAGTAGAGATCGGCATTGACGCTCTGGCCGTCGAGGGCCAGCACTTCGAGCGGAACCCAGATGGCAGGCAGTTTCATGGTGATCAATACAGGCACGCCATCGCCCTGCTGCTGGTGTCGAGCCTGCACGGCAGCCGTGTCATATTTGGCGGCCATGAAGATGGGGCTGGCGTTGGCATAAGTCAGCAGGTGCGCGCGCGCATCTCCGGGTATGAAAAAGCCGTTACTGGTCGCCCAATTGATGATCTCCTGCCCGCTGCCGCGAATGACGGTGACGTTGAGCGCTTCGATCTGCACCTGCTGGATCACCTGGGCCGTGCTGGCCGCCACATGCTCCCCGAATACGGGGCCGGATGGCTGCAGCGGCGCTGTCTCAAGCGCCAGGCGCTGCAACGTCCACGCCCCGCCCTCTTGAATCTTGAGCGGCACGGTCGGCAGAGGCACGATCCAGCCAACTTTCGACTCGTTACCTTCGTAAGTGAAGGTCGTCAGGTAATGTTCGATGCCATTGTGGTAGGCGACCAGCGTGGCGGCGCGGCCCAGCCGCACGTCGCCATCGGGGGCGATCAGGCCGCCGCAGGCCAGCGCGGGCAGCGCCTGGAACGCGCAAAAGACAACGGCAAGCGCGAGGGGAACGATGATGCGTTTGAGCAGAGCGGACATAGTGAACCCTTCTTTCCTTTTTTGCCAATGGAGATAGGATGGCGAGCGCAATCAGCGCCTCCATTATTACCAGTATCATTGCGACAACGGTTATTTTGAGGCTTCTAGAAGTTCTTCTTGTCCACTATGACGATGCTCGTTACGAAAAAGTTCCCACCTTATCCTGCAATGCCATATTCTTTAAATAGCTCGATCAGCCATTGCTCGTCGTGGATGGGAACACCGGCTTTTTGCGCCTTCGCCAGCTTCGAGCCAGCGTCCTCGCCAACTATCAGATGGCTCAACGCTTTGCTGACGCCAGACGCAATCGTGCCGCCCAGCTTCATGATGGCTTCCTCGGCCACCGGGCGCGTCATGCTGGTGAGTTTGCCAGTAAGCAGAAAGGTTTGACCGGCCAGCGGTCCCTCTACTGTTTTGCGTTCCTCCGTCATGTTGAGGCCAGCCTGGCGCAGCCGTTCGATCAGCGCGCGATTCTTTTCCTCTTGCAGCCAGCCATAGACGCTATGTCCGATGACCGGGCCGACGCCAGCGGTACTGGTGATCTCCTCTTCACTGGCCGCCAACAATGCATCCATACTGCCAAAGGCTGTGGCGAGAATCTGCGCCGTTTTCTCGCCGACGTAGCGAATATTGAGGCCGAAGAGCAGACGCCATAAAGGACGCTGCTTGCTCGCCTCAATGGCAGTAAGCATGTTGCTGGCACTTTTGTCCTTGACGCCATCGAGTTCCAACAATTGCTCGCGCGTCAGCGTATAGAAATCGGCCACGTTTTTGACGAGACCGGCCTCGACAAGTTGCACGCACATCCTCTCACCAATCGTCTCCATATCCATTGACCCTTTCGAGGCGAAATGGATGATGCTTTCGAGGTTGCGCGCCGGGCATTCGCCGTTCGGGCAATAGGCCATGGCCTGGTCGGGATTGCGTTCGATGGGCGTATTGCAGAGCGGGCAGCGTTCCGGCAAATAATAGACTTCTTCGCTGCCGGTGCGCCGCTCGACGATGGGCTTGACCACCTGCGGGATCACCTCACCGGCGCGCTGCACCAGCACCCAATCGCCGATGCGCAGGTCTTTGCGCTGGATATCGCCCTCGTTATGCAGCGAGGCGCGCGCGACGGTCACGCCGCGAATGTTGATCGGCTCAAGCACGGCATAGGGGTTGACGGAGCCGGTGCGCCCGATATTGACGCGAATGTCGAGCAACTGCGTCGCCACCTGGATGGGCGGGTATTTGAAGGCGATGGCCCAGCGCGGGTCGCGCCCCACGGAGCCGAGTTCTTGCTGCTGCGCCAGGTCGCTGATCTTGATCACGATGCCGTCGATTTCATAGGGCAGGTTGAAACGCTCATGCTCCCATTTCTTGCAGTAGTCCAGCACTTCGTTGAGAGTATGCGCCAGTTGAATGTTAGGATTGACGTGAAAACCCCACTCGCGGATCAATTGCAGCGCCTCCCATTGACCGCTCACATCCATGCCATTGATGTAGCCGATCTGGTAGCCGAAGAAATCGAGCTGGCGCGTCGCGGTGATGCGCGGGTCTTTCTGGCGCAGCGATCCGGCAGCGGAGTTGCGCGGATTGGCGAAGAG
>DATLSW010000290.1:0-3596 GCA_035533955.1 Ktedonobacteraceae bacterium
GGCAATATCGTCATTGAGCCGTTTGATCGGCGTCATCTCGGCACCAATTCCTATGATTGTCGCCTCGGCGCGTGGTATTTTCAGGGCGATGCCAACATCGAAGTCATGCATCTCGATAATCCCACCGAGATCCGTCGCTATTGGGGAGAGGCGCGCGAAGCAAAGGATGGGAAAATCGCCATTCGTCCTGGCACGACCATTCTGGCGCACACGCAGGAAGTGATCGGGGGCCATAACGGCTACCTGGCAAAAATGTACTCGCGCAGCACGGTAGCGCGCTCAGGGCTATCGGTCTGTCGCTGCGCCGGCGTCGGCGACGTGGGCTATATCAGTCGTTGGACAATGGAGATCAGCAATCATACCCAGACCACCATTTACGCGCCGGTTGGCTTCCGTATCTGCCAGTTGACGTTTGAATACGTCGGCGAGACGTTGAAAGAGTATGCCGGCAAATATGGCAAAGCAGCGCGCGAGTGGACGCCCGAAGACATGTTGCCGAAGCCGTATTTTGACTGGGATTATGAGATCTATCGTACCGATAAAGGACAGCGCTCGTGAGAATGAATAAGGGGCGTCTCATTTCATTCGAGGGGCTGGATGGCGCGGGCAAAACCACGCAGATCGAACTGCTGACGCGGTGGCTTGACGAGCGGCATATTCCCTATGTGCGTACCCGCGAACCAGGGGGAACGCCGCTGGGTCTGGAAATACGCCAACTCTTGCTCAATCGTCCTGACCTGGAGATTGTTCCGCTCGCGGAGGCGTTGCTCTTCCAGGCCGACCGCGCGCAGCATTTTCAGCGCGTCGTCTTGCCCGCGCTTGCCGATGGGAAACTGGTCATCACCGATCGCTGCCTCGACGCCAGTATTGCCTATCAGGGCTATGCGCGCGGCGTTGGCGTCGATCTGATCACGCGGTTGTCGCTGATTGCCACGGGAGGACATCTCCCCGATCTGACAATCTTGCTCGATCTTGATCCCGCGCAGGTGCAGAGTCGCACCGATGTTGACAACGATGCCAGCGGGTTGCGCGAGGAGCAGACGCGCTTTGATAAAGAAGCTGTGCAGTTTCATCAGCGCGTGCGCGATGGGTTTTTGATGCTGGCTCGAACTTATCCTGAGCGTATTCGGATGATCGATGCTTCGCGTGCGCCCGCGGAGGTACACCAGGAGATCGTGAGCGTCGTGAAATCTTTCCTTTAAGGAGATGCTCTTCGTCCCGCTTCCTTTATCGTACTTCTTCAGCCGAGGAGAAAGGGATTCTTTGCAGCGCCACCATCGTCACATCGTCCTCTTGCTCCCAATCAGCGCCGGTTAAGGTTGCCAGTTCATTGAGCAGCGAATCGATGAGTCCCGTACCGCCTGGATGTTCTCCGATGAAGGCTCTCAGGCGTGGAAACCCGAACATAGCGTCGATAAGGCGGTTCGTGTCCTGCATTAGCATAGTGTAGTTGTCCGCTTTGGCGGCGGCGCGGCCAACTGCTCCGTTCTGGTTGACACCTGGAAAACAGGCATATCACTCCTCCTACTCTAAAACGCCTCAAGGCGCTGCTTGCGTTTGATGGCCTCGAAATAGGTGGGATCAAGATCCAGCGCCCGCTCAATCGCCGCCAACGCTTCGGTTTTGCGGCCCAGGATGCCCAGTACCCAGGCTTTGCCATCCCACGCCGGGGCAGAAGCAGCGTCGAGCGTGAGGGAGTGTTCAAAGTCGTGCAGCGCCAGGTCGTAGTGCGCCAGCATTGCCTGGCAGGTTCCACGTGCATACCATGCCTCCGCGCACGTTTCATCTAAGGCGATGGAGCGTTCGATAGCAGCCAGTGCTTCGGTATAGCGAATGGCCGTTGAAAGTTGCTGGCTATAGTCGAGCCAGACGCGCGCCTGCTGCTTACGAAGATCGTTTACTGGTTGCTCTGCCATGCTGCTATCACCTCCTGATACGCTTCCCAGGTATCGACGTCATACTGTTGCGCCGCGCTGCCGAAATCAATCGTTATTAGTTCAGCGCGATGGCGCTGAAGTACCGCGCGTCCTCCTTCATCGCCGCTGACTTCCAGCAGTTCAGGAAAGAAAGCGGCGCGAAATAGGACGGGGCTGCCTCTTTGTCCGTCGTAGAACGGGGCGACGATGCCTTTGCTGCCTGTCTTGTGGGCAAGGATAAGAGCGTTGATCATCCGCGGCGTAATCAGGGGCTGGTCGCCGAGGATGATCAACGCGCTATCAGCACGCGTATCGGATTTCCTATAGTCATAGAATATGAGCGTTTGAATGCCTACGCGCATAGAAGTACTCATGCCTTGTAAATAGTCGGGATTTTCGACGACGGTGATCGCCGGATCGGCGAGCCACGCGGCCAGTTGTGTCCGCACTTCGTTCGCCTGGTGTCCTAGCACGAGGACGATAGGTCGCGCTTCCGATGCCAGCACGGCCTCGATCACATGCGCCAGCACCGGGCGACCGGCGAGGGGCAACAACAGTTTGTGACGTCCCGCGCCCATGCGGCTAGACGTGCCGGCCGCCAGGATCACCGCCGCGGTAGTAGATGAGTCTGTCATACGTTTTTCAGTAGCTCCATGCCAATGTGTCAGAGATTTGTCCAGAGATGTTATAATACGGGTTATGCTACCCATACAAGATAACACAGAAAAAGCTGAGTCGAGAAGACCACCTGCTTCATCATACATCAATTCAAAGGATCAGGGAACCATGCTAAATTCTCTTCCCGTAAATAGCGACACGCCGCTTGCGCTGGACGCGGAAACCAGGACGAAATATGAGCGTCTGCAAACCATTTTGAGCGAAATGGAGTCTGTGCTGATCGCCTATTCGGGTGGTGTTGATAGCACGCTGCTGCTGAAGGTAGCCCATGATGTGCTGGGAGATCGCGCGTTGGGCGCGCTTGCCACTTCGCCCGCCTACGCGCCGGAAGAGACGAGCGAGGCGCTTACCGTAGCGCAGCAATTGGGCATTGCGGTGATCACGTTGGTAACGCACGAGGTGGAAGACGAGCGTTACACGGCCAACACCTTCAATCGCTGCTACTTTTGTAAAACGGAATTATTTTCGAGGCTAGAACCTCTTGCCAAAGAGCGCCAACTCCGCTATATTGCGTATGGGATAAATAGAGACGACGATGGCGATTTTCGACCGGGGCAACGTGCCGCGCGCGAATTTCAGGTGAGGGGTCCGCTCAAGGAAGCTGACATAGGGAAGAATGAAATACGCGCAATCGCGCATTATCTGAGTGTGCCGGTATGGGATAAGCCTGCTATGGCCTGCTACTCATCGCGTATTGCTTATGGCACGAAGGTCGATGTTGCTGCGTTGCAGATGGTTTATCGAGCAGAGAAGTTGCTGCACGAACTGGGGTTTCACCAACTGCGGGTGCGCCATCATGACAAAATCGCGCGCATAGAAGTCCCGCGTTCTGAAATGGCGCGCTTGCTCGATGAAGAGATCAGCCGTGCCGTGACCGATGGCCTGCGCAAGCTTGGCTATACGTATGTCACCCTTGATCTGCTGGGATTTCGCAGCGGCAGCATGAACGAGGTTTTTTTGAAACAGAAACAGAACAGATAAGAGGTATCATTGTATGAGCAA
>DATLSW010000291.1:0-7269 GCA_035533955.1 Ktedonobacteraceae bacterium
GGGACGTTACTCGGCGCGCAACCTGGCCCCCAAGGACGCCTGCGCGCTGATCGAGATGAGCGTCGCCCAGGTTCTCAGTCGCGACAAAAACGAGTGGCCGCAGCCCTATAAGCCCACCAGCCCTGTCACGTTCAAAGTCGATCTTGCCGCGCCCGACGGCGTCAACGACTTCAAAGGCCGCTCCGGCGTCGAGATCGCGGGGCCGCGCACGGTGCTTTCAACGGGTAACACCTTTTGGGAAGCATGGGATCAGTTCTGGTATCGGAACTGATTGATACAAGGAGAAAACGGCGATGCAAAGCTACAGACAATATATCGTTTCAGATCCCAATGTTCTCTTCGGGAAACCGGCCATCAAGGGAACTCGCATCGCTGTAGAACAGATACTTGACGAACTGGCAGGCGGCACAACGATTGAAGAACTTCTTGAAGAATATCCTCGCCTGACTCAAGAAGCCATCTACGCTGTTTTTGCTTTCGCCGCCGATACGCTCCGCTCAGAAGTGGTTTATCCCCTTGATCAGGCCGCGTCATGAGGATTTTTGTTGATGAATTAGCCTGCACACCATACCAAAATAGGGGGTAAGAGAGCAAATTGTGAATCCACCGGACATATCTCCAGAATTACGTGCTTACATTGAGAGCATTGAAGCGAAACGTCCTAAAACTATGCTCGTCCACATCCTGAAATATGGAAGTATCACCACAAAAGAGCTAGATGAACTCTATGGCTATAAACATGCTCCTCGCGCGGCGCGTGATGTGGAAGAACTTGGTATTCACCTCATTAGAACGCGCATCACTCAGGATGGTCGAGGAATGACCAAATACACGCTCGCTGATGATATAGTTATCACAGGTAGAAAAGGCGGAAGACGAACATTTCCTAAAAAGTTCAAGGCCACACTGTTAGCGCGAGACGGTGAGCAATGCCAGTTGTGCCGAGGCACATTCCCTGGCAATACGCTTCAAATAGATCATCGAGTGCCTTATGAAGTAGGCGGAGATCTTGAGGGAGAATTGCAGCCAGAAAGCTTTATGCTGCTTTGTGGTTCATGTAACCGTGCCAAGAGTTGGGCTTGTGAACATTGTGAGAACTGGAAAGCAATAAAAGACCCCACGATATGCAAGACGTGCATGTTTGCTTCGCCTGATCACTATCAGCATATCGCTATGACACAGAAACGCCAACTTACGCTTAATTGGGCCGGGGAAGAGGTGCAAGATTACGATATACTAAGCCGGCAGGCCAGTGCAGAAGGTCAGCAGCTTGCCGAATATGTGAAGCACATCCTCAATAGCAGACGTGACCCCTAGTTTACCGAGCTAGAGCCTCTATGCAACGAGGTTGCTCGACACGTACAACGACTCAATTGTCACTTCCTCACGTCCATTGAGTGTGGCTTGAGAAGAGCGGCCAGCGTTCAGTTCCAGGCGTGTCAGATGCAGCGAGGCGGGCAATTCAGAGCCATAGACTTTATCGCCACATTGTCCATCGTAACTCAGGAGAAACGGCACACCCCGCCTGTTCAAGCTTTCCAGAGCGGCGATCAGTCGCTTGCGATCGAGACCTTGATGATAGCGTTTGTTGTCACCTGTCGTTGTCCCCTCATAAGGTGGATCGAGATACACGAGGTCTGCAACAGTTGCATCGTTCAACGTCGCCTCGAAATCTGCCCACACCGCGGTCGCATGTTTTGCCAGCAGCGTTGAAGCGGCGAGAATCTCATGTCGCATTTTATCGGGGCGCATTCCCAAACGGCGTTTATCTACCGATTGATTGAATTGTCCCTGCTGATTAAAACGAGGTGCGTTCTTGACGCATCGCGCCAGCAGATAGAGCAACTTAGTTGGGTCATAGAACTGATTGAACTCGTCCCGTATGCGATAATAATACCCTTCATCATCATCCAATTGGCTTTCCCATATCTTCTCGTAGGCATTCGCCAGCGCGTGAGGAGCAGTCAATATCTGATTCCAAATGCTCATAAGAGGCGCGAGGGAGTCCCCAAGGATAAAAGCGTCGGCAACTTTCGCGTGGCTTGCAGCTATCGTCATCGCAGCTGATCCGGCAAACGGTTCATAGAAGCGGCGAAATCGCCTCCCCTGTATCACAGCCAGGATCATAGATGCAAGGTTACGTTTACTCCCCTGATAAGGGATAGGATGTGGTAATCGTGAAAATGTACTGTTAGTGATACCATAAACAGCACTATGCAAGGTATCCTTGAAACCCGTCTCCTGGTGAGAGATGGTCAGGAGCATCACCTCATCCATGCTCTTCTCCTCGTTGCCCAACAAATTTGTACATGGCAGAAGATGCGCACACATGTACTATTCTGTTTATATCATAAACGTGTGGCAAGATGCTAATCCGCGTCACTCTTCAGCACTTTAGTACTCTTCCCTGATCCATGCGCTCATTTTGGTTACTGCCTCCATTCCCCGTCCATAAAACCAGATAACAATGTGCGCAGTAAAGGGAACAGACATGTCACCATCCTTCTTCTCATCTCCAAGAAAGCCGCTGGGAAAAGTTCGTTCCTGGCTTATCAGGATAGGAATAATTGCTCCACCGGAAGACCTGAACAGGAGAATTACCGCGGAGCAGCAGCAGGCGAGGAGAAAGTTGCTGTTCCTGAAGTATCGCATACCGGGCGGCGGCAAAATCTAAGGTAGATTCGTCTTATTGCTGCCTGCTTGTTCGTATCGGCGTGAGTTCTTCTGGTCAGTCGTCGGGAAGGTCTTCTATCAGGTCTCCGGTTTTGATGCCCAATGTGCGGGCTATTTGATGCAACGCGCCAAGACGAATTTCATATTGAGGATTTTTCCAGGCTCGCCGCACAGTGTTAAAAGGAACATCAGATTTTCGTGAAAGCGATGATATATTGTAGCCTTGCGCTTCTGCGATCTCTTTGATTTTCAACCGAAACATATGAGTTTTCCCCTATCAAGATATCTTAGCGCAATTCTAACAGGAAAGTATTGACATGAGATTGCCCAAATATGATATACTCTATAGTATGTAGTTTATAGGTCAACCAAATATGGTTAATCTAAATGCACAAGGAGATATCAAATGAATGGACTCGTTGATGCTGCCGAGCTACCGTGTGGCGCAATGGATACCGTCATGGAGTTGTACGAAACGCTCTATCAAGGATTGCTCCATCCTGAGCGGGTTCTCTTTGCTTCTGTACCGATTCTTTCCCAATACAGAAAATTGATACGATTTTTCGGTACGCAAAAAGCTTATACTATTTTTTTATTCGTATGGGATGAAGTCCTACATGATAGCGGTATTGGGTCTTTGGTTAGGGGAGACGAAAAAAATGAACGAGCCTGACAGCTTACCGCCAGCCCCAACGCTCCCCATAACGCACATTACCGCTTTTCCCATCGCTGTCCCTGAGTTTCGAGATTTGCTTATCCGCCAGGGCTGCTGGATGGAGGAACAAACAGACCGGTGCATCATCCATTTTCCAGCAGGCACAACGCGAACGGAGATCTACCCTCGCAGCCTCAGCGAACGGTTTATCATACGCTTTCCTAGCGGAACAGAGGTTATAGAGTCATTCGAATTAATTGCGCCCGAATCGGCATGGCGCGATCAATCGGCCCCTACTGACTGGCGCAATCAATTGCGCCGCTACGTGGTTGCCTTTAGCTCAGCCGCAGCGTTGCCAGCCGCTCGCGCAGGGAGTTCGTCAGTTCGACCAGGTGATCAAGGGACTGCTGCATGTGCTGCATATGATCGGTGATCTCGCTCGTCATGTGCGAAATTTGATCGACGTCGCCTACGACCAGTTGCACGCCCTGCGCTTGCCTGTCCGACACGATAGCAATACCTTGCATCTGGTTTGCCATCTGCTCGGTCACGACGCTGATCGCGTCCAGAGCGAGGCCCGTTTGCGTCACTATTTCTGTCTGCTGGACAATTTCCCGCGTGTTGGCCTCGATGCTCTGCGAGACCGTCGCTGTTTGCTGCTGGATGTTGCGGATATGCGCGGCCACTTTGCGCGCCGATTCGCTGCTGTGGACGGCCAGAGTTCGAATCTCTTGCGCCACCACAGCGAAGCCATGCCCATGCTCCCCCGCGCGCGTCGCCTCGATGGCGGCATTGAGGGCCAGCAGGTTCATGCGCGTGGTCAGATCGGTGATGGCGACGATGGTTTCGTTGATCTCCTGCTCGCTCTCACCCAGGCGTTTCATTGAGCGCGTCGTGACCTGAGCAACTTCGCGCACATCCTTCATGCCGCTCACAGCGCGGTCAGCGGCGTTCTGCCCATTAGTAGTGACTTCTACGGCTTCGACGGTGGCCTGCGATAACTGGCTGGTGCGCTCGGAAAGCTGATTCATCGCCGAGGTCATTTCGCCAACGGCAAATGAGATATGCTCCACCAGGCGCTTTTGCTGGTGCGCGTCGCTAAGCAACAATTCTGAATTATGCTGCACCGCGCGCGTATGCTCATCCACGGCCTGCGTCACCATCTGCACCTTGCCCAGGATATGGCTGATTTCTCCCACCATTGCGTTAATCGCATCGCCAACGGGCCGCAGTTTCTCATGGGCCGGATGCACACGCACGCAGAAATCACCCTGCCCGATCAGTTCAAACTCGCTCTGCAACGAGGCAATCGCCTCGTCCAACACCTGCCGTTCGGCCTCACGTTCCTGGAATAAACGGGCGTTGTCGATAGCCACGGCAGCCTGATTCGCGAACAGCTCTATCGCCTCGACGTTCTCTAACGAAGGCACTTTGCCATCCGCCGGATCGTCCAGCGAAAGAATGCCGAGTAACTGGCGGCGGCGCGGGCTATACAAAGGGATGATGAACATGTCTTCGGGATGCCAACCACCCAGCTCATAGTCACTTTCGCTCGTTTGCGTAAATAAAGGGATGTCGGCAAGCTCCCCGATGTGTTCATGCGAAACAAAATAGCTCTGGCTCAAGCGAAACTCCGGGCGCATGATGCGCGCCAACTGCTGCATCGGATCATGAAGTACCCGCAACTGACGTTCATTCTCCTCTACCACGCCTGCGAAGGCCACCGCTACCATATGTTCGCCATCGGCCTCTATCAGCTTGATGACAGCTATATGAAATCCTGTACAGCTACTGATCGCGGCGACGATATGCTGAAGTAACTCATCCAGGCTCAAGTCCGCGCGCAACATATTACCCAGGCGAATCAGTTCTTTGATCTGGCGCGTGCGTTGTTGCATCTGCCGCGCATCGGCGGCGAGTTGCGTACCAGCCACGTAGGCGCTGTGGTTATGTCCATTGGTATGTCCATCCGCGTGCGCATGTTCCTGCTCGCTCGGCGAACGAAAATGCACACGCACAGGAATGGGAGTGGTGGGCCGCTTTTGCTGTGTCATGGCTATCCCTCTTCTGTGAATCTTCCTATTGTTGCATTGAGGATAGCATATTGAGGACTGATACACAAGGATTATAGGAAAAGTGGGCGCAACGCATGGCATTTTTACCGCGTGGGATCGTGGTACGCGATATATGGCGCGTAATACGCGTGCAAGACACGCGGGATGCGACCAGAAAGGAGCGTACCCGAAGGATGATGCTCTTCGCGCTCGACAGAGCCACGGCGATGAAACAGTTCCACCAGTTCAGTTTTGTCATAAGGAATCAGTACCTGCACCTGTTCCATGCTCTCGGCCAATACCTGCGCGATCCGTTCAAGCAGGGCATCCAGTCCAATCCGCTTGAGCGCGGAAACCGCGACGGCGTTGGGATAGAGCGTGAGGTCAAGGGCAGTTGGATCAGCCAGTAGATCGATTTTATTCAGGGCAGTGACGCGCGGCTTGTCGGCGGCTTCCAGGTCGCGTAAGGTATCACTCACGGTCTCGCTCTGCTCAATGGAGTTCTCGTGGCTCGCGTCCACAACCTCAAGCAGCAGATCCGCGTCAATCACTTCTTCCAGGGTGGCGCGGAAGGCGGCAACGAGCTTTGTCGGCAGTTTCTGGATAAAGCCGACGGTGTCGGTCAGCAGCGCCTCCTGGTTGCCCGGCAGTGTCACATGGCGCGTCACGGGGTCAAGCGTGGCGAACAGTTTGTTTTCGACCAGCACGCCGGCCTCCGTCAGCGCGTTGAAAAGCGTAGATTTCCCGGCATTGGTATAGCCAACGACAGCTACGACGGGGATGGCGCGCGCGGCGCGCTGGCGGCGATGAATAGTGCGCTGCTCGCGCACGGCTTCAATATCCTCGCGCAGTTCGGAGATGCGCGAGCGAACGCGGCGGCGATCAATCTCCAGCTTTGTTTCGCCGGGGCCGCGCACGCCAATCGCTCCGCCCGCGCTTGTTCCGCTCGCGCCGCGCGAACCGCCCGCCTGGCGCGAGAGCGCGACGCCCTGACCGGCCAGGCGCGGCAAGCGATATTCGAGCTGCGCCAGTTCTACCTGCAACTGGCCTTCGCGCGTGTGCGCGTGCTGGGCGAAGATGTCGAGGATCAGCGCCGTGCGGTCGATGACGCGCGTATTGACCAGCTTTTCCAGGTTGCGCTGCTGCGACGGCGACAGTTCATCATCGACGATCACCAGGTCAAGATCAAGTTCTTTGCCCAACGCGCTCAGTTCTTGCGCTCGCCCCTTGCCAATATAGGTTACAGGATCGGGATGACGCAGACGCTGGATCAACGTCCCGGCAACATCCGCTCCAGCCGTGCGCGCCAGCGCCCCCAACTCGCTGACCGAGTCTTCCGCGCTCCACACGCTGTCCTGCTCGTCGCTTTCAACCGCGACCAGATAGGCATGTTCGGGCGTTCCTACCAAACTGTTCTCAACCGTCTTCTCGCGCTTCGCCGTAAGCTTGTTCCTCCGCTCTGTGCGTTCTTTGGCATCAATGTGTATATGGGTATTTTAGCAGATGATATGTGGGGGCGCAACACATTGCGCCCGGCTCACTATGACAAATGTCATGCCATACTCATGATCGTCTTCACTACCGCGTTCGCCTCTGCCTCCTTATACTTGAACCATCAGAAAGAAATGTGAGCGAGACTCAAAGGAAACCGCGAGAGCCGCCCATTTCGGCGACATCTCGCTGATCATTATCGTCCTTATCGGCGGTCGGCTTACCGGTGATAACTAGTTTCACAGAGTATTGATAAGTTTGGTCATACTGTGATAAACCAGGGACATGAAATGAAGTACGTATGCCAAACAAGGAGGAGTCAGCTACAAAACCGCGTGGCGATGGTACAAGGCTGGCTCCTTAGACGCCTACAGAACGGAAACAGGTCTCATCATT
>DATLSW010000292.1:0-9468 GCA_035533955.1 Ktedonobacteraceae bacterium
CGCAGGCGCTCTATGGACTCGGCGGTATCGGCAAAACGCAGACGGCTGCCGAATACGCTTTTCGCTACGGCGACGACTATGCTGACGTGTTCTGGATGCGGGCTGCCACTCGTGAGACACTTGCTGCTGACTTTGTGACGCTGGCCGAACTGCTCGATCTCCCACAAAAAGAGACACAGGAGCAACTACAGGTGGTAGCCGCCGTTAAGCGCTGGCTAGCTGTCAACGAAGGCTGGCTGCTGATCCTGGACAATGCCGACGACCTGCGCCTGGCACAGGAGGTCTTGCCCACGAGCCACAAAGGCTCTATTTTGTTCACGACGCGCGCTCAAGCGTCAGGCGCGATTGCCGCCAGCATCGAAGTCGAGCAATTGACGCCGCGCGAGAGCGTCCTGCTGCTATTGCGCAGAGCCAAACTGCTCGACAAAGACGCCTCTCTCGACCAGGCGCAGGCAACGGATCGCACTACTGCTGAACACATCGTGAAGGAGATGGATGGGCTGCCGCTGGCCCTCGTCCAGGCTGGCGCTTATATCGAGGAGACAGGCTGCAGCCTGGAAGATTACCTCGATCTCTACGCGGCGCACCGTAAAGACTTGCTCGCGTGGCGCAGCCACCTCGCCCTCGACTATCCCGAAACAGTGGCGACCACCTGGGCGCTCTCGTTTCAACAAGTCGAACAGGCTAATCCCGCTGCCGCCGATCTGCTGCGCCTCTGCGCCTTTCTTGCTCCGGATATCATCCCTGAAGCACTGCTGACTCGCGGGGCCGCCGCACTGGACGCTGCCCTCGCGGCCGCTGTCGCCGATCCGTTCAAGCTCAACGAAGCCCTGGAAGTATTGCGCCGGTATTCGCTGGTGCGGCGGGATGCAAGTACGCACACGCTGAGCATTCATCGTCTAGTGCAGTCAGTCTTCAAGGACAGTATGGATCAGGAAATCCAACGTCTATGGGCCGAGCGGACGGTACGAGTCGTCAACGCCGCCTTTCCCGATGCCAAAGATTTTGGCGCTGGCGCAAACAATCAAGATTATTTGCCTCATGTCCAGGAATGCGCGGCGCACATCACACAGTATCACCTCTACTTCCCAGAGGCTGCACGTTTGCTTTATCAAGCTGGAGCTTTTCTGTATTTCCACGGTTTCTATCCGCAGTCCCAACCTCTCCAGCGGCAAGCCCTGGCGATCCGCAGGCAGGCGCCAGTGCCTGACTATCCAGCCATCGCCGAAAGCCTCAACATGCTGGCAATGCTCTTTCGTATTCAAGGTGACGACGAGCAGGCGGAAGAGTTCAACCGGCAAGCCCTGACCATTCGCGAAAAAAACCTCGGACCAAACCATCCCGCTACCGCCATAAGTCTCAATAACCTGAGCGTTCTCTATCGCAACCAGGGCAAATACGAGCAGGCCGAGCCTCTCCTGCAACGGGCTCTCAACATTCAAGAGCAGGCGCTCGGCTACGCACATCCTAAAACCTTGACCACCTTCATCAACCTGGCGAGTCTCTATCTAGAGCAGCGCAAGTATGAGCTAGCTGAGCAGCTTTTGCAGCAGACGCTGGCAACCGGTGAACGAGTCTTGAAACCTGATGATCCCATCATTGCCCAGATACTCAACCTGCTGGCAAAGCTCTTTTATGAACAGGGAAACTATGCGCGAGCCGAGACGCTTTGGCAGCGATCCCTCGCTATCATTGAGAAAGCGCTTGGACCTGAGCATCCCATCACCGCTGCAAGACTCAACGAACTGGCTAAACTCTATGTTGCTCAGGGTCGCTATACACAGGCACAATCTCCTAGCCAGAGGGCGTTCAACATCAGTGAGAGAATACTGGGACCCGATCATTCCGATACAATCGCCTATCGCGAGCTTTTGATCGCTATCTTGAGCAAAATGGAAGCGGAGCAGGATGATAGTAATCCTGCTCCGCCAGATCGTTGAGCCAGTCAGCGTTCGTCGTGTCGATTTTAGCAGTCGTCTGTCCCAGGGATGAGACATTGCCTCTTAGCAATCCAACTCCCCAGGGATGGGGCAAGGTCCGTAGGATCTGAAGGCGACGGACTTCGCCGCTTGCCCCACCGCGAAGGGGGAACTGGCGTGCCAGCTAGAGGCCGCGCTTGCCACCGATCCCGTTCCCAGCAGGACAGACCCACTCAGCGTTGCCAATAGCGCACAGGTCGCGAGGAAACAGCGTATCTTGTTCATGGATACTTCCTTTCGGCTTGCTCGAAAAGCAAGCGATCTTCGTTTCACCTTTCCCTTGCAGTCGCAAGGCGTGTGTGCGCAATCGAATGGGCCCGTATCGATCTGCTTACGAAAGGAAGTGTACAGGGAAAGCGGAGACAGATGAACCGCAATGAGGAGACATATAGATGGCATTTGGAGACCATTGGGAGGACATTTCCTCACAGGGGCGTTATCAATTTAGCGAGAGCAGAGAAAAACGGAACTGGCATCCCTTCTCAACAACCGTTATATTCTGATCAGGCATTATCCATGACGCGATAGGCCGCAACGCGGCGTCTGATCTGTGAGAGAGTTATCTATATTTCTGGAGGGATAGACCATGATACTGATTACTGGAGCGACGGGCTATATCGGCAGGCACCTGGTCGCGCGCCTCGTGGAGCAGGGCGAGCGACCGCGCTGTCTCGCGCGCAGCAAAGAGCGTGCCGCCGCTATCTTGCCCGTGGATAAGATAGATATCGCATTAGGAGATACAATCCGGCCAGAGACGCTGGCCGCCGCTGTGCAGGGCGTCGATACCATCGTCCATACCGCGTTTATCACTGCTGATCGCAAGCAGTCTGCGGGCAATTCTTATGAAAAAACCAACGTCCAGGGAACAGCCAACCTTATCAAAGCGGCGCAGGCGGCGGGCGTCAGGCGCGTAATTGAACTGAGCGGCCTCGGCACAAAGCCGGATAAGCCGGGATCGTATATGCAGGGCCGCTACATGGCGGAAAAGATGCTCAAGGAGAGCGGCCTGCAATGGACGATTATTCAGCCGTCGGTGCTGTTCGGAAAAGACGCGCCGTTCGTCAAAGGCTTGAGCGATCTGATCCGCACGTCTCCCGTCATCCCGCTCATTGGCGGCGGTACGATCAGGTTCCAGCCGATCTACGTGGAAGATGTGGTAACGATCATCGTCAAAGTTTTGGAGACGCCGGAGCAGAGCGCCAATAAAACCTACATCATTGGCGGCCCTGCCTACTACACGTTTACCGACATCATCAACGCGCTGCTGCGTACTATGCACAAAACGCGCATTAAGGCTCCGGCCCCGATGCCGCTGGTGGGCATGGGCGCGGCAATGATGGAAGCTGTTTTCCCGAAACCGCCCTTGACCAGGGCGGCCATGACTCTGTTCACCTTCGACAATACCACCGATCTGCACAGCGTTGAACGCGACTTCGGCTTTACGCCTACGTCATTTACCGATTACCTGCAACAACATGGCGTGTGACAGGGACGCAATGAATCGGCCCATACGCGCCGATATGGGGTATGACCGCGCAATTTCTATGCTATAATGTGAGAGCAACGCCGTTTATAACGGCGATGAAGGCAAGCTGAGCATCCGTCCAGGGTAGGGGCAATCCCTTGCGGTTGCCCTGCACTATGGTTGCCCTGCACTATGGTTGCCCTGAAGTGTTGAACTGTGGCTGCCCTGATAATGAGAACATAAGAGAACAACGTTGGCCGTACCTGATCTGACACTGAAAGCGCACAACGATTTAAGCTCGATGAGCGACGCGCTGATGCGTATTTCGCGCCTGTTGCATGAACACGCGCACAAACTAGAAAGCGCCGTCGAAGGAACGTATGCCAACGACGGAGGCGATCCGCGCGTGCGCTTGCTCAGCGAGGCTCTGCATGTGAGCCGCGTGGCCGATCTTGAGCTGGGCCGTCTTTCTCAAGCGACCCAGCGTCTCCTCCAGTTGCTGCAAAGCCAGCCCGTGCCTGACATGGTCTCGTCAGCGCCTCCAACAGCGTTTGAGAGCGAACGCGAAGCTCTCAATACCAGCATCAATACCCTGAAACGCGAGCGCAACGAACTTGAGACACTCTACGATATCGCGCGGGTACTCAACTCGACGCTGGAATTTGACCAGGTACTGCAACTCGTCATGGATCAGGTAATCAGCTTCGTCAATGCCGAACGCGGCTTCCTTATGCTCGTCAATCCAGCCACTAACGAGCTAGAATTTCGCATTGCCCGCGACAAACACGAGCGCAGCATCGACAGGCGCGATTTCAAATTTTCGCGCAGCACTGTTGATAAGGTCGTGCGTACCAGGGAACCGCTGCTGAATGATGATGCCCAGACGGACACAGAATTGAAGCAACAGCAGAGTATACTTGTCTATGGCATTCGCTCCATCATGTGCGCGCCCCTGGTGGTGCGCGATCATTGCATCGGCGCGGTCTATGTCGATAGCCGCGTCAACGCGAACCTGTTCGGCCCACAACATCGCGATCTCTTGCTGGCGTTTTGCCATCAAGCAGCTATCGCCATCGATAATGCCCGCCTCTTCGCCGACCTGACAAAGACTATCCAGCAGGTCAACGAAGACAAGCAATATATGGACAACATCTTCGCGTCCATCGCCAATGGCGTGATCACGACCGACGCGGCGGGCATCGTCACCACCTTCAATGACGCGGCAGGCAAAATCCTGCTTCTCAATCCGCGCAACGCCGTTGGCAAGTATTACCAGCAGGTATTCAGCGAGCGTCCCCAGGCCGGCCTGACCGAAGTTCTCCAGAATGCCAGGGTGGAACACGAGCATGGCACCATGATCACGCGCTCCGTCGATTGCGAGATACCCGGCGCGGGCGAGGTCAGCTTGAATCTCTATGTTTCTGCCTTGCGCGATACCCAGGGCAACTACATTGGTATGACGCTGGTAATTGATGATCGCACCGCGATCAAACGTAGCGAGGCCCAGGTCAAGCAAATACGGCAGATTTTTGAACGGTATGTGCATCCCACCGTCGTCGAGCAGCTTATTCATAACCCGAAGGCGCTCAATCTTGGCGGCGAGACGAAGGAAATCTCCATCGTTTTTGCCGATATTCGCGGCTATACCCGTCTGAGCGAAAACATCGCACCTGAACAGGTCATGAACCTGTTGAACACGTATCTGGAGATCATGGTCAAAGCTATCTGGGACGAGGAAGGCACGCTCACCGCTTTTATAGGCGACGCCCTGATGGCGATCTTCAACGCTCCCCTCTCGCAAAACGATCACGCCCTACGCGCGGTACGCGCCGCCTGGAACATGCGCCGGGCCGTGCTGGAATACCAGCAGGACCACCCGCAAGCGCTACTCATCAGCTTCGGCTTCGGCGTCAACACCGGCCTGGCCGTCGTCGGCAACCTCGGCTCGCAAGGGCGTATGCAGAACTACACCGCCATCGGCGACGCCGTCAACGTAGCCTCGCGCCTGCAAGCAAATGCCTCGGATAACAACATCCTGCTGAATCACTCGACGTTTGTTGAAGTGCGACAGCATGTCATCGTCTCGCGCCTCGCCCCCATGAGCGTGAAGAACAAATCCGCGCCATTGGATGTCTGGTCGCTGCAAGGGCTGGTGTAATCAGGCAATTTATTGCGCCCTGGCGCAATAAATTGTCTGATTAGATGGGTTCACAGGAATTGATTTCACAAGGTCTTGCGCAGCACGAAGCCGCGTTGGCGCAGGCGCACAAAGCCAAACCACTCGTAAAGCCGGTGGGCATGGACATTATCATCTTGCGTATTGAGCATAATGCGCCCGACCGCGGCCTTTTGAAAGAACGTGATCGCTTCCGCCATCAGGCGCGCGCCGATGCCGCGCCTGTTCACTGACGGGTGAACGGCGATGCGCACCAGGTAGCCAGAACCGTAGTCGATAGTATTGAACTGGTAGCCAACAACGCTCCCGTTGAGTTCCGCAACCACAAAATAAGGATGTGTGGCGGCTATATTGCGGAAAGCAAGCGCGTCGTAACGCCATAAGTCCTCGAAGCACGCATCCTCAATCGCCAGCAGCGCGGGTACGTCGCGCATCTCGAATGGGCGCACGATGACTTGCTGGTTGCCGCGTGTTGGCATAGCAAAATCGTACTTATCGTAGGCATACAGCAAGCGATAGGGGAGGAAACCGAGGCCGAGCAGAACGTTGCGCAGCCAATCCTGATCGATATCATTGCCGGAGTAATGCAGGTAACGCACCTTTCTGGCAAGGAGCAGCGGCGTCATGCGTTCAAGCAGGGCGGTCATAAAACGCTGATAGGAATTGCTCTCCGTCCAACTGACGCAAAAGCCCGCGATCCAGGCAGACGGCGGATACACGGTTTGCGAGAGCAGGAAACTGTGCAGCGAAGGGCCGCTGAACACGCCCAGGGCCGGGTAATGAGCCAGCAGGTTGGGCAGTTCATCCAGCGTAAAGCGTTGATAGCCGTATTCGGAAGTACGGAGCAGACGTAATATCTGCGCGAGATCGTCGCCTTTGAGTACGCGAATTGTCTCCGTGCTGCCTGGCATAACCCCTCGCGTCTAGCCGTTCGGCCCCTTGACTTCGCGCCGCAGCCGGTCGATATCCGGTTTGGGCGCGTTCCGCATACGATAGCCGGTAAGCTTGTGAATACGCCGCAGTTCGGCAATCAGGACATCCGTATTGATGCGAAAAGCGTTCATGTTGCCGGGGCCAAGACTATCGACCGCCGCGTCGTCGCCGAGCAGCCAGTTGATGCTCGTCGCCACGCACGCGGACATCACATCCAGGTTGTAGCCGCCTTCCTGCACCATAATCAACCGCCCATTACAAACTTGCTTCGCGAGTTCGATGATGATGCCATTTAGTTGAGCAAACCCCGCCGTCGAAAGGTTCATCTGCCCAACGGGATCGTTCCAATGGGCATCGTAACCTGCCGAAACCAGGATCAATTGCGGGTTAAAGCGGTCGGCGGCGGGAGCCAGCACCTGCCTGAAGATAGGATCATATGTCTCATAGCCCGTCGACGCGGGCAACGGTACGTTGATCGTCGTCCCCAGTCCCACGCCCTCGCCGCGCTCGTCTGATGCGCCTGTGCCTGGATAAAACGGAGCCTGGTGAATCGAGAAGTACAGCACGCGCGGGTCGTCATAGAACATCTCTTGCGTGCCGTTGCCGTGATGCACGTCGTAATCGATGATCATCACGCGCTCAAGCCCGTGGCGATCAATAGCATAACGCGCTGCGACGGCAACATTATTGAACAAACAGAAGCCCATAGCCGCTTCCGGTAGAGCGTGATGGCCGGGGGGACGCACGAGACAATAAGCATTGTCGATCTCGTCTGCCATGATGGCGTCAATGGCAGTCAGAGGCGCGCCCGCCGCTTTGATCGCCGCCTCGTAGGATCGCGCCGAGACGTAGGTATCGGTGGCGAAAAAGCGCGTAGAACTGCCGCCCCGCGCCTCCTGAGCAGCAACCTCCGCGCAGGCAGCGCGCACCTGCTGGATGTACTCGCGCTCATGCACGGTTGCCAGTTCGTCTTCGGTAGCGGCGCGCGGCGCCAGTTGCACCAGCCCTTCGCGTTCTAGCCAGCCCAGCGCCTCCAGCACTTTGATCGACATCTCCAGTCGCTCCGGGCGTTCCGGGTGCTTGCGCGGCGTTTTATGTTCTAGAAAAATCGGGTCATAAATGAGAGCGGTGGTCATGTCACTCTTTCGTCAACTAATGCATTTTCAATGATGAATTTTCACAAACCATCAATGATGGTTTGTGAAAATTCATCATTGAAAATATACGTTTTATAGCCTGGACAGCGCTTGCTGCACCAATCCTGGAATATCAAAGATCGTATCGGCCACCGGCGTGTGCGCCGCTTGCAGGGCCGCGACTTTGCCCTGAGCCGTTCCTGTATTGCCGGAGATAATGGCCCCGGCGTGGCCCATACGCTTTCCTGGCGGGGCGGTGCGACCGGAGACGAAGGCCACGACCGGCTTTTTCATGGTCTTGATGACTTCCGCCGCGTCCTCTTCGTCGCTGCCGCCGATTTCGCCGCACAACACGATAACTTTTGTGCCGGGGTCTTCCTCGAATAAGTGCAAGTAATCCGCGAATGTCGATCCGATGATCGGATCGCCGCCGATGCCGATACAGGTGGATTGCCCAAGACCGGCCTCGGTTAGCAAGGAAACCACTTCATAGGTCAGCGTGCCGGAGCGCGAGATGAAGCCCACCGGCCCCGGAGTAAAAATCCCATAAGGGATGATGCCGATCTTGCCCTGGCCCGGCGTGCAGAGTCCGGGGCAATTTGGCCCGATCAGGCGCGAACCGTGTTCATGCACCATGATGATGGCGCGGGTCATGTCAATGACCGGAATCCACTCGCTAATGCAGACGATGAGGGCAATATCCGCGCTGGCGGCTTCCATAATGGCGTCAGCCGCGCCGGGTCCCGGCACAAAAATGCAACTCGCGTTGGCATCGGTAGCGGCTTTCGCCTCGGCGACGGTATCAAAAACCGGCACGCCCTCGACCGTTGTTCCACCCTTACCGGGCGTGACGCCGCCCACGACGTTTGTGCCGGCGGCCATCATATTGCGCGTGTGGAACTGGCCTTCGCGCCCGGTGATGCCCTGTACAATCACTCGCGTTGCTTTATCGATCAAAATGCTCATCTGTTTTGCCTTCTATTTCCTCTTATCAAGCGCGGCGACAATCTTCTGGGCCGCCTCGCGCATATCGCGGCCCCAATCCAGACCGGCGTCTTTCAGGATGGCGCGGCCTTCCTCAGCGCCCGTACCCGACAGGCGCACGACGATGGGCATGCCTTTGGGCAGTTCGGCCTGCGCCATAATCACGCCCTTCGCCACTTCCTCGCCGCGCGTGATGCCGCCGAAAATGTTGACCAGAATGCCCCTGACCTGCGGGTCACGCGCTACGAAAGTCAGCGCCTTATACATGATCTCGGCCTTCGCGCCGCCGCCGATGTCCAGAAAGTTCGCCGGTTTTCCGCCTACACTCGCCACCATATCCAGTGTCGTCATGACCAGGCCCGCGCCGTTGCCGATGATACCCACGTCGCCATCCAGCTTGACGTAGGTGAGGCCGGCCTGTTTGGCCTCGTATTCCAGCGGATTCGACTCCTCTGGCTCGGCCCACGCCGCGTACTCTTTCTGGCGAAATAGCCCGTTGTCATCAAGCACGATCTTGGCGTCAGCCGCCTGTATCTGTCCATCGCTCGTCAAGACGAGCGGATTGATCTCAGCAAGGTTGGCATCACTCTCAATGAAAGCTTTCGCCAACGCGGACAGGATCGCCCCTCCTTTCCCGATCACCGCGTGCGGCAAACCGGCGCGGGCCAGGATATCGCGCGCCTCGAAAGGGCGTAGCCCCCAATGCATGTCGATAGGGTATTGGATGATCTTCTCCGGCGTTTTTGCCGCGACCTCTTCGATTTCGATGCCGCCTTCTTTGGAAACCATCACGAC
>DATLSW010000293.1:0-17936 GCA_035533955.1 Ktedonobacteraceae bacterium
GCACTACCTCATGCGCGAAAAATTGACGGGCGTTGGTCTATTCAGGTACACTCAGCAACAGATGAGAACGCAGTTTAGCTAGCGCGATGAGGTATGTATGCCGCAATTTCAACCACGCCCGTCGTCTCAGTTGCCAGATGACGATGGAAGAGAACTGACAGTCGCCCGATTGGAAGAAAGTCCCGTTGTCCCGCTTTTTATGACAACGTTGCAGTCCCAGGCTCAGATGAAAACGTCGCGAGCAGTGACCACTGAAGACTTGCCAGGAGCGATTCCACCAACTCCCACTATCACTACCGAGCAACTGACGGCCATACTGGGCGCGCGCTCCAGTCTCTCAACGACCACGACGACCGGGCGCATCATGCGTATTCCGGGCGCGCGCAAAGCCGCCGTCAAGACCCAGGCGCTTCCGCAGTCGCGCAAGCGCATGAGCCCCCGCCTGCGTCACAGCATCGTCCTCGCCGCCGTTCTCTTCGTTGCTGTCTTTACCCTGCTTTCGCTTGCTCCCCTGGCGAAGGGGCAAAGCCCATTCCCGCTCTTCAAAAATATCAGCAACTGGGTGCATTCCCAGCAAGCCTACTGGCAATTTGAAGCCCAGATCGTTCAGCAAGCTCAGTCGCATCCTGTCGCGACCCAACCGGTATCTTTGCCGCCGGTAGTGCTGCCGCAGAGCGTCTATATCTCCATCACCCAGCAGGACGCAACGAACGCTGGTATCTCGCCTGTTTATTTTGTGCGCCAGATCAACCAGGAGAGCGGCTTTAATCCCAACGCCGTCTCGCCCTCCGGCGCGGAAGGCATCGCGCAGTTCTTACCCTCGACCGCCGCTGAACTGGGCATCAATCCGTTTAATCCCATCCAGGCGCTCAACGCCGCCGCCCACGTCATGGCTAGCTATAATGCCAATTATGGCGGCAATTACGCGATGGCACTGGCCGCCTACAACGCCGGCAGCGGCACAGTGCAGTATGCAGTCAACACCTGCGGCCCCACGAACTGGATGAACTGCCTGCCCGCCCAGACACAAAACTATATCCGTGTCATCATGGGTATTTAATGATAGAGGTCAAACAAAAATCAGGTACAGCCGACGGCTATACCTGATTTTTTGTTTTGCCTCTATCATTTTTCCGCGCCTTGACAAGCTATGGTTTGCAACGTACAATTCGATATATCCATATGGAGATATCAGAGAGGAGCATCGGCTATGAATGTCACGGCGTTGCAGAGCGAGGAAGCGGTCATGAACCGCATTAAGCGGCAGCAGCTTGTCGAGTCGCTTGATCATATGAGTCCCATCTATCTTGAAGGATTGAAGCGCATCCTGACCGTTTCGGCTGACACCGAGTTGATCAGCGCCCCGGCGTACTACAATGCCGGCGTGGCCGCTCCATCCCTGAACGCCTTCGGCTCTGCCATGTCCATCATCCAGGACGAATTGAGCCATGCCCACATCGCCTATCGCCTGCTGCGCGACCTCGGCGTCGATACCGAGTACCTGATCTTTGAACGCGATCCCGCGCAGTTCAAGTACCCCTATGCTTTTGATGTGCCATTGGAAACGTGGGTCGAACTGGTCGTCGCCAACGCCTTCTACGACCGGGCGGGCTACACGCTGCTGGGCGATGTTTACGAGAGTACGACCTTTGGCCCCTGGAAACGCGCCCTGGTCAAAGTGGACAAAGAAGAGACCTTCCACCTGCGCCACGGCGAGCAAAATATGCGCAAGATCAACCAGACGCAAAGCGGCCACGATGAATTGCAGCGCGCCGTGAACTGGATGTTCCTGCTCACCGTCGAGTGGTTCGGCTTGCCTGATAATCTCAAGAAACATAGCGAGCAACTGAATTATGGTTTCAAAGGCCACTCCAACGACGAACTGCGCCAGATATGGATGTCCACAGCGGTTCCGTTCTGCAACGAATTGCAGCTTGACGTGCCGGTTCATTACGACGAGGAGCAGAAGAAATACAGCGTCGATTGCGCGTTCCCGGCCCATTTCGACGCCGGAGCCAAACGCTGGCTGCTCGAAGATGGCCCCTGCACCTGGGACGACGTGCTGAAACGCTGGAAGGCGCGCGGCCCTATGAACGTTCAGTTCGTGGGTATGCTTCAGCGCGGCAAGCGCGAGATGCTGCGCCTGCTGGAGCAAGAGGCATGACTACGACCTATCCCTCCGCACAAACGCACGCGGCCAATGAAATCTGCTGCCCCGCTCTGTGGGACGCGCTGCGCGACGTGACCGACCCGGAAATCCCGATCAGCGTGGTGGATATGGGCCTGATCGTCGATCTCAAGCGGCGCGATGAGATCGTCGAGGTCAAGCTGACCTTCACAGCGATGGGCTGTCCGGCAATGGATTTTATTATGGACGATATCCGCGACCGCTTGCTGCGCGAACCCGGCGTTCAGCAGGTTAATATCGAGATCGTCTGGGAGCCTGTGTGGACGAAGGCGCGGCTGAGCGAGGAGGGCATTGACATTATGCGCACCTGGGGGATTTCGGCATGAGCAACATTGCAGCAAGCGGAACGGGCGAGACGAGTCGGCGCGAGGCGCTCAACGAGACGCAGGTCTGGCAGGTGTACGCGCGCCGCAAATATGACGAGCCGCTGCACGAGATCGGCAACATCATGGCCGATGACGTGGAACTGGCGAAGATCTACGCGCGCAGCATCTACGACGAATTTACCTGGATCGAGATGGTCATCATCCCGCGCCAGAGCATCGTCACCGTCATCGCCTCATAGGAACAGAATGATGAATGGTAACAACAGAGTTCGGAGATGTGGTGTATCCGCTGTGGCGGCGCAATGAATTGCGCCAGTCAGGCATACCAGCGGAATCGATTCTGGCGTAATGAATTGCGCCGCCACAGCAGCGTAGCCAGATTATTTTGTGAAAATCCATCATTGCTGCCCGAAAGGATTAACATGGCAACCACCACACATATTGATAACGCGGCGCTGTTCGCCATCCTCTCGTCGCTGGCCGATAACAAACAGGCGATTGGGCGGCGCTACGCCTTCTGGAGCAATGGTGCGCCCGCCCTGGAAGCGGCCGTGGCCGCCGCGGCCATGACGCAGGACGAATTGGGACACGCGCGCACGCTCTATCCCTTGCTCGAAGATTTCGTGCAGGCCGAGGCTGATCCCGACCAGGTCGAGCCGATGACGCGCGCGCTGCACTATCATGTCGCCTTTCTCGACCAGGATTTTCGGGGTTGGGCCGATTTCGTAGCGACTAATTTCTTGTTGGACACCGCCCTCACGACCTTTTTTGAGGCGGCCCAGAACTCTACGTATGAACCCCTGCGCCAGCGCGCGCGCAAGATTATGCAGGAAGAGCAGTTGCACTTTATCCACGGCGAAGGCTGGGTACGCCGTCTCGCCAACGCGGGCGGCGCGGTACGCGCGGCCCTCATCTCTGCGCTGGAACGGCTGTGGGCGGAGACGCTGTGCTGGTTTGGCCCTAACGATGATGCCGCCATGCGCCGCTTATACGACGAGGGGATCATCGATGCCACCCCGGATGAACTGCGTTTCCGCTACCTGCGCAAAATTATGCCGACGCTGAGTAGCCTCGCTATCGCTGTTCCCGCGGCCTTTAACGTCGAGCGCAAACAATGGGAACTGACCGCGTTACTGCCCTGGGCCAACTGGAATGTAGCCGCCAGGAGGTTGTTATGAGCCAGGTGGGATATAATAGCAGTGGGTCGGAGCGGCAGGCCGTGGTGTCCTGTCCCTACTGCGGCTCAACAGATACGGAGCTTTTTTCTCTGTTTGGTCAGCAATTGCTGACCGTCCAATATTATTGCCGCGACTGTCACACGCCTTTTGAGCGTGTCAAAGATGATGATGTTTTAGCCGACTTTGCAACACGAAAGGAAGATCAACGATGACAACAACCGCCGAAACCAGGCTTGTCAACTACAACGTGAGCGATGGCGTCGCCACTATCGAACTCACCAATGCGCCCGCGAACACGTACAGTTATGAGATGATGCGCCAGCTTGACGAAGCCATTTTGCTGGCACGTTTCGATGAAGATGTGCATGTACTATTGTTGCGCGGCTCAGGCGAGCGGTTTTTCAGCGCCGGGGCCGAGATCAGTATGCTCAAAGCAGTCACGCCGACGTTCAAATACTACTTCTGCCTCCATGCCAACGAGACGCTGACGCGCCTGGAGCAGACGCCCAAGCTGGTGATCGCCGCCTTGAACGGCCACACCGTCGGCGGCGGCCTGGAGATCGCGCTGGCCTGCGATATTCGTATCGCGCGTCGCAATAGCGGCAGGGTCGGACTGCCGGAAGTGAATCTGGGCGTCTTGCCCGGCACCGGCGGCACGCAGCGCATGGCGCGCGCCCTGCCCAAGAACAAGGCTATCGAGCTGATGACCGAGGGCAAGCTGATTAGCTTCGAGGAAGCGCTCGATCTCGGCCTCATCAACTACATCTACGAGCCGGAGAACTATTGGGAGGAAGTGACGAAGTACGCGCAGCAGTTCTGCCCGCCCAACGGTGCCTCGCGGGCCGTCGGGCGGATCAAACGCGCCGTGCAATCTGGCTCCGAAGTAGCCTTCTCCGAGGCGCTGGCAATCGAGCGCGAATTGCAGCAACTGCTCTTCCAGGGTGAAGACGCCAAAATCGGCCTCGCCGCCTACGGCCAGAAGGGCGAAAAACCGCAATTCACCGGACGGTAGATGTTCTATTGTCTATGGTGATATCTCTGTATCAGTAGAGGCGTGGGCTTTCCCCGCCCGAAAAAAGACAGTGTTGATCACAAGGGTTCGCCTGGGCGGGGCAAGCCAGGGCCATTTAAAAGTCGCGCCTACGGCGCTTTGTAGGAGTCCGCTTGCGGCCCTGCATGAGAGAAAAAAGACTTTTAAATGGCCCTGGGGCAAGCCCACGTCTACAGATAGTTGGCAAAGTATGTTAGAATGTTCCTCAATGCAAGATGTAAGATGAAGTGTCCATTTCAAGCGTTTCATCTATTGAAGGAGGATCGGCGATGCGATTGAAAGTTGTGCTGGAACCGAGCGATGATGGCGGCTATACCGTCTATGTGCCGTCGTTGCCAGGTTGTATCAGCGAGGGTGAGACGGTTGAGGATGCCCTCAAAAATATTAGAGAGGCCATTGAGCTTTATCTGGAACCGGTTGAGGATGATTGGGTTACGGAGGAGACGGCAGCAGTGCGGGAGATCGAGATGTGAGCAAGGTTCCAGGTGTGCCATATATTCAGATCATTAAAGCGTTGCAACGTGATGGATAGATTGTTGTGCGCCAGCATGGAAGCCATATCCGCTTACAGAAACATAGCGGAGACACCGTACTCAAAAGCACAGTTCCGGCTCATCGCCCTGTGAAAAGTTCAACATTGGCCCATATTTTGAAGCAAGCTCAATTGAGCGTTGACGAGTTTCTTGAGCTGTTGTAAACATCGTTGGTGAGATATCTTTATGTATATTCGTATTCGCCGCCATAATGATATTTTGTGGCTCATTCTCGATCATCCCCCGCTTAACATCCTCACTATTACCATGCTCGATCAGCTCACTGCCGCAATGCATGACGCGCTCAAGGATTCGCCGCGCCTCGTCGTGATCACCGGAGTCGGGGAAAAAGCCTTCAGCGCCGGAGTCGATATTCACGATCACCTTGATGGGCGCGAGAAAGAGATGCTGCGTGCGGTGTATGACAACTGCGCGGCCTTCGCGGAATTGCGCCAGCGGCATGTTGCCACGGTGGCTCTGGTCAAAGGCTGCGCCCTCGGCGGTGGCTGCGAGCTGGCCGCGCTCTGCGACACCATCATGGCTGATGAACGAGCTACCTTTGGCCTGCCAGAAATATCCCTCGGCGTCTTTCCGCCCGTCGCCGCCGTCTCTTTTCCCGCGCTGATCGGCCGCAAAGCTGCTATGAGTCTGATTCTGACCGGAGAAACGATCACGGCTCAGGAGGCTTTCCGCATCGGCTTCGTCCACCAGCTATTGCCCGCGCGCTACTTCCTGGCCGACGCAGAAGAACTCCTCGCCGTGCTGGCCTCAACCGCAAGAACGCCATAACGCTCCATCGTTCCGTTCATTTTCGTGACTGTTGGCTCTCACCTGGGAACTTTTTATTGGGACGAAACGTCCTCACTATACAGGATGCACCAGGTAGGTATAGTCTCGTAAGGGCCGACAGTCTCTCTGACCCGTCTAGGAGATGGGAAATCATAATGAGAGGTAAACTCGCGCCCAGGAAAGGAAATGCAGAAATGCAGAATATGAATCGTAAAGCCCGCGGCGGTATGCAGGTAATCAGACGGCAATCCATCTTTTTTATCATCCCATTGACGCTTCTACTCGCTTTCGTACTGGCGGCTTGTGGCTCCAATGGTGGCACGACCACGGGCGCGCCCGCGGGCAACACGCCGACGACCACTCCGACCAGCGTCAGCTCGACTGCCGCGCATGGCTGTCCCGGCGGCGTCGCTGCCAATCCGCCGCAAGGATCGGCCAACGTGATTGTGCAGTTTAAAAAGAGCGAGAATACGGTGACCGCGCACAAGGGCGATGTGATCGAGGTTCGTCTGCCTTTCGGGCAAGTGTGGTCCGGCCCAACGACGTCGCAGGGCGTTTTGCAGTTACAAACTCCCTATGGCTACGCCTCGGCAGCAGCAAAGGCGTGCATCTGGCGTTTCACTGCCGTGGCGACCGGCACAACGCAATTGAGCTTTAGCGGGCGCGCGCCGTGTCCTAAGGGCGCGATGTGTGCGATGTATGTCCTGCTTGCCCACTTTACAATCGATGTGAAGTGAACTTCCGACACAATTGATAGAGTATGCTAGAAGCGGGAACGCGGAGAGTCGGTCTCTCCACGTTTCCGCTTCTAGCATACTCTGAAAAAACCTGCCGAACCCATTGCATAATTCGTTTATATTGTTTATAATTCCATACGGGGATAATCGAATTGCGGAGACACGCCGCAAACCACATCGCAGACTAAGGGGTGTATCAACAGTTACTTTCTGTATGAAAGTGGGGTAAAAGCCTATGTCTATTTCCACGCGCTCAAAGGTGAGCTTCATCCTTTCAGTCGTTGCTGTAGTGACGCTGGTCGCTGGCTTTGCCGTCTATGGCGCGGGCGCTTCCAGAAATGCAGCAAAAGCGGCCTCTACCGGTAATGGGATTACCGCGACCAGAGGCCATCTACAAGTTGTCGGCAAAGTGAATCTTGCAGCTTTGCCCAAAATGAAGGCGGGCGCTCAGTCGCAACTGGCAGCCATGCCACTGCGCCTTCCGCCCGGCATAAACGGCGCGGTCCAGGCATCTAAGCTGAGCAACGCTGTGAAAAGCCATCTGCCCTCGGCGAAAAGCATCCCATTGATCGGCCTGAACAACGCACACAACTTCGATGGCATCAATTCCACGCAAAATTTGAATGCCAGCACTGTCGGGCTTGAACCGCCTGATGAAGGCGTCGCGATTGGCAACAACTACGTGTTCAACATTGTGAACCTGGCATTAGCCGTCTATCAGAAGAACGGCGTCATGGTTGCCGGACCAATTAGCGCCGATACGTTCTTTGGCGAGCCGGTCGCTTTCACCGGTGGCACGCTAACAAGCGATCCTCGCGTCTACTATGATGCCGCGACCAACACCTGGTTCGCGACGATTCTTTTCTTCGACGACGGGTCCATTTCCGGTAATGCGAACTCGCATTTTGACCTCGCGGTCAATCCCAGCGGCAACCCGTTGGGAACCTGGACGATCTACCGCATCGATACCACTGACGCCAACAACAATGGCTGTCCTTGCTTCGGCGACTACCCGGAGTTCGGCATCGATCAGTTCAACGTCTACATCAGCACCAACGAGTTCTCCATCAATGGACCGACCTACAATGGCGCGCAAATCTACGCCCTCTCCAAGTCCCAACTCGAGGCGCTGGATCCGACCGTGAACTACGTCCACTTCGGCAACCTGTCGATTGGCGGCTCGATCAGCTACCATGTGCAGCCCGCGATAGGTTACAGCAACTCGCCAGCCGAATACTTCATGGACTCGCTCGATCCCAACGGCACGTTCGACAATCGCCTGGGTGTCTGGGCTATGACGAACCGCAAGTCGGTCACGTCTGGCATGGGCATGCCCAATCTCTCGTCCACCATCATCACCAGCGAAGCCTACGGTTTCCCGGTGCTGGCGACGACCCCGCCGGGCTATAACGGTTTCACACAAGAGCCGACGACCGGCGTGGTCACTCCTGACTTCGATGCGGTGTACGAGTTGGAGTACATCAACGGCCATCTCGACGACACCCTGGATACGGCGATCACCATCCCCGGTGATACTGCGACGCGCGATGGCGTGGCCTGGTTCCAGGTACAGCCCGTCCTGAGCGGCAAAGTCATCAGCCACAAGACCTACATCCTCAACCAGGGCTATGTGGCCGATTCGGGCAACTACCTGCTCTACCCGCACATCAACGAGAACGCGGCAGGTCAGATGGCGATGGCCTTCACGCTCGGTGGTCCCAACACCTTCCTGAGCGCGGCTTACGCCATCATGCCCTCCGGCAGCAAGCATTTCAACCAGGCGAAGATCGCCGCCGCTGGCGTTGAGCCTGACAATGGCTTCACCGGCACGTCCGAGTTCGGCGGCGTTGGTCGCTGGGGCGACTACTCCAACGGTGAGGTTGATACGTCGGGCAACTTCTGGTTTGCCACCGAGTATATTCCCAGCAACGGCGATCTGGTCGCCAACTGGGGCAACCGCATCTTCGAGATTCAAGCGTAGTCTCCGCGATTATCCCCACGCCAACACAGAGAGGGCAGGCAGCGCGCCTGCCCTCTCTGTGTTGGCGCTGTTCCATTTGATCAAATGGAAAAAGCGCTGGCTCGGAAAGGGAGATTTGTAAGAAGAAGGTAGGAGGGTAGGAAAATGAATGGTATTTTTACGCATGTTACCCCTTTGTTTTCATAAAAACCTGTGGTATTATTGAAACAGGAGCGGAATTTACGGGAGAATTGGACACCAACTCCGAGACTATCGGCATTTCGGCGTGTCTATTAAGTTTGCTCTTTGCTCTGGAGTAGAGGGAGAACGTATGGTCTGGCAACTTACTGCGCCGCAGGTTTTCTTTATCGTCATCATCGCGTTTGGGCTTTTGGGCATCTATCGCGGTTGGCGGCGAGAGATCATCTCGTTAGTGTTCATCTTAGCAGGTGTTCTCTTCCTGGTACTCGCTCGTGATGGATTGCCGCAGTTTGTCTTCGTCAATCTGCCGCGTGCAGTAAGCACGCTGTTAAGCGGGGCTGCGCCGTCGCAGCCTGCTTCCACGATTCCCGCGGGAGATCCCAGAAGTACACTGACGTTGGTCTTGTTCTTTCTTGCCTTCGTGGTTGTTGGCTACCTTGTCAGCCTCAGAGCCGCGCCCAAAGCAACGACCTCGGCGGAACATATCCTGGGAGTGATACCGGGCGTCGTCGGCGGCTATGCCATCCTGAGCTTTGTCACGAACGCGCTTGGGAAAACTCCGCTCTTCTCGCTTGATGTCAGTACCCCCAACCAGAATCTCATCAGCAGCTATCTGCTGGTGATCTTCATTGTCGCGGTCGTCGCCATCATTGCGGGCTTGATCGCCGCCAGCGGCAAGAAAAAAGGGGGCGCTCCGACCCCGAAGAAATAGAGAAATCGTTTCCAGTGCGTTGCCTGTATGAGTGTGTACGCATTTCCACCAACCGAGGAGAGAGATGAACCGCAAATCACCAGTGAAAGCGCCAGCACAAAAAGTTCAGCAGGCTTCTGATGATCCCTGGCGTTCGGGGCGCGCGCGTTTCGGTCGGCGCAATTTTCGGCGTGGAAGCGACCACAGGTGGCATTTCCCAGGACAACAGCCCGGCGAAAAAGTTATCAGGGTGCTGCGGAAGCATAAGCTTTTTCTTGTCTTTCCAGCTCTGCCCGCTATTGGCACGTTCGTCGTTCTCATTCTGCTCTTGTGGGCTTCCACGCGCTTTGCCAGCCTGAATCTCCCGTGGATATGGCTCGAACTGGTGGATATTGCCGCCATGGTCTTTTTCATTATCTGGTTTATCTGGCGCGATGGCGTTGTCTGGTATCTCGAAACGTATATCATTACGAACAAACGGATCATCTCCTCCCGCGGGCTGCTGGAGCCGACGCGCCAGTCTACGCCCGTTGAAAAGATCAAGCAGGTCGGCGTCGATCTCGATAACTTCTGGGGCTTTCTATTTCGCTTCGGCGTTGTCCACATCTACTTGCAAGGCAGCGATCTGATCTTGAGAGATGTTCCCAGCCCGATGCGGGTAAAAGAAGTCCTCGATGTCATTATCGAGGACCTCGAAAAGAAAAAGCCGAAACCGCAGAAAGCGCCGACGCCAGAAATCCCGCAGGTTGCAAGCGAAATCGATCGGCTCTCGAAGGCCAAAGAGCCGCCGCACCTGGAAGATGCCGATGAACATTACGCGGTGCGTCATCCCGAAAGGCGTATTGGCCCCCGGCGTACCTTTGGCGGCATCCTGCGTATCCCCTGTGATGTGCGCTATATGTCGGGCGAGCATACCGTGCGCTACATCCAGCGTTCGCGTTTCGTGTTGTACCGCAAATTACTGCTTTCGGTTGCGTTACTTCTGCTTCTGCTTCCTCTTGCCATTTATGGCCCGGCGTCCGGCATTGTTGCGAATACTATTCTCGGCCCCTGGTGGCTCATCGCAGGCGTGGCCGTGCTGGCGCTCGTCGTCTTCATCGGGTTGACATATACCAACTGGGCCGATGATGTCTATATCCTTTCGACGCGGCGTGTCATCGACATTGATCGCCGCTTCATCTTTTTCTATGAAATGCGCGAAGAGGTCGAATATAAAAATATCCGTGATGTTAAAGTCAAAGTGCATAATGCCCTTGAGCGTTTGCTGGACATCGGCGATGTCTCCGTCGAACTGGCCGGTACGCCCGGCGTGATTCTGAAAACCGTGGATCACCCGTTCCTGATCCAGGATAAGATTTATGAGATCCAGAAGTTTAACGACAAACTCAAGGAAGTTGAACAACAAAATAAAACTAAGGCCGAATTGAAGGATTGGTTCGACACGGTGGTTTCCTCGCTTCTGACAAATACGCAGTTGAATGGCGCGCCTAACCTCTGTAACCTGGAACTGCTGGAGGCGATGGAGCGCGCCAATGAACTCGGCTTCCTGGTCGTGGTGGAGGATGAAGAAGCGTCTTCTGATGGCCGCGCTCCTGGAACCATTGTCTATCAGAGTCCGCCCGCCGGCACAGCCATTAATCTCGGCGGCGAAATCCTGGTGATTTTGAGGCGCTGAGCAAAAAAAGGCGAAACGGGAACATGGCACGCCATGTTCCCGTTTCGCCTTTTTTGCTCAGCGTATGCCTGATCGCGCGAGCAGCGAGACCGATTCGATATGATAGGTTTGTGGGAACATATCGACCGGCTGCGTGGCAATCAGGCGGTAGCGATCGTCGCCGCAGAGGGCCGCGACGTCGCGGGCCAGTGTGCTGGGATCGCACGAGACGTAGCAGATGTGGCGCGGCCCGATAGCTCGCAGCGCCTGGATCGCCTTTGGATGACAGCCCGCGCGCGGCGGATCGATCAGTGCGACGTCGATATGCTCGTGTCGGTACGATATCTGACTCAATACGCGCTCTAATGTTCCCTCGTAGGCTAGTATTTTGCTCTGCTGGTTATTCAGCACGGCGTTTGCGCGCGCGTCCATCACCGCGCACGGCTGCGACTCGACCGCGATCACGCGCAGCGCCCGGCTCGCAAGGAACGTGGAGAACAGACCAACGCCGCTATAGCCATCCAGGGCTATCTCGTCGTGCCGGGGATCGATCATCTGCATAGCCTTCTCGATCAACGTTTCCGTTTGCGCGAGATTCACCTGGAAGAATGAGTCAGCGGAGACGCGGAAGGTGCGTCCCAGCACTTTATCGGTGAGAAATTCCTGCCCCTCGACGACGCGCCCGTAGCGCACACCGACGCGCTCCACGATGACGCCGACGATGCTGCGCGCGACCGACTGGATTTCCTGGGCCAGGCCCTGCGGGTCCTCGATGAACGATCCGGGGCGCGCGTGGATGGTCAGCAGGGCGGGTATTTCCTTCACATCCTCAGCATTTGCAAGGCCGACCGCGCCAACTGCTCCGCGCAGCGTGAAGCCCTGCATCATTTCACCGAGCGCATCGCCAAAATACTCTTTCATTTTGCGCCGCACTCCCTGGTAGATCATATCGAGAGCAGGATGTAGCAGCGGATAAGTTTCCATGTCCTGGATGTCATGGCTATCGGTGAGCTTGAGGCCGATTTCACCCTCGGGGCCAACGGAGAATAAGGCAATGTTACGATAATGCCAGGGCGAGAGGCCCCTGGGCATACCGAGCGTGGGATAGACAACGGCGTCCGGCTGTCGCCCAATGCGCACCAACAACTGGCGCACGATATGCGCTTTCCAGGCGAGCTGAGCCGGATAGGCAATATGCTCCCATTGGCATCCGCTATCGATGAGGAGGGGATAAGGAGGTTCGATGCGCTCTGGATCAGGCCGCAAGATTTCGAGCAAGGTGGCACGCGCATGTCCGCGTCGTTCCTCGACGATCTCCACGCGCACTCGCTCTCCCGGAATACCTCCAGGTACAAAAAGGACACGTCCTTCATAGCGGCCTACGGCATCTCCTCCATAAGCCAGATCGGTGAGTTCAACGTCAATGTTCATAGTTACCTCGGCGGATACCTTACGCACTCGTCGTATGGTGTTCCGTCACATCTTTCTACCCTTGTTTTATCGCGCGGACAGCTTAGAGACGCAGTAATTGGCGCGATTGACCATAGAGCCGCGTGCCAAAACGGCTAAGAAAAACGGCTCCCAGCCCGATCATCCCGGCCCCTATCGTGATAAAGATACCGATTACCGGCAATGCTCCGGCAACCACCAGAACGGCCAGACCCACGATGACCTGCATATAGCGTGTCTTGCGCTGTGGCGCGACCTTGCTTATGATATACTTACCCAGTTGCCCCCCTACCGCAACGATCCCTAACGCCCATGCCGCAACCAACCCTAATCCTACTATAATAGCTAATGGTATGGTGATTACCAATGCAAACAGGATAATTAGTACTACCGGGGCCAGCAGCACGCTGAGCAGTCCTACCAGCAGGCCCCTTCTGGCCTGGCCGACGAGCGTTGTTCGTACAAACATGACATGCTCTGGAAACAAGAGGGTGATCAATAACCCTAACGCTTCCCAGATCACGAGCGACCAGAAGGTGACATCCCATCCATTCGCGAATGGATAGAGCCAGTCTATCGGGTTCGTATGAATGGAGAAGTAGCCTTTGTGTGCCGGGAAGGTATTCGTCTCATACCGGGTCCCGTACAGGTCAGTATTCCCCTGGACATGCTCTCCCACCTGCAACATAAGACTTCCGCCATACATTTTCAGGTTTCCATCAATGACTCCTGAAATGATCACGTTGGCGTTGAAGGCGGTAAGATTGCCTTTGACTTCCCCTCGAATCGCTATTGATCCCCCGAATGCCAACACACTCCCACACTCTATCTCTTGCGGGCCAACGACAAGGTCACCGCCGAACGATGGCCCATGATAGGTCTCAGTGCAAGCGCCGACCTCAGTAGCGTTGGCGGCGCTTGCTGTGGCCGCGCCCGACGCGAAATTTCCACAGCCGCAGATCAACGCGGCCAATGAAATGAAGCCCAGCAGGACTATTCCGTAACGCGACCGGCGCTTGTTGTTTCGCATACCTGCAACTCCCTATCACAGTCACAATGCCGCGTTGCCGGATCAGGATCGCGCCCTCTAAACTTGACGCGGTTGGCGCATCAGGCGCAGCCACACGCCCATCATAATGACCAGCACAAGCGCGCCGATGATCATGAGCGCGGTATCCGTTGTGATCAACATCGAGCCTGTGTGCAGGTATTGCACCCCCAGCATCAGCACATAGATCAACCCATTCAATGCAGGCGGCATATTCGCTAACATGTCTGGCTGCGTCATCGCCCCTATCGCCAAAAGGAGCGGGATAGCCAGCAATGTGAAGACAAGGAGCAGCAGTGTAGGCAGCACAATAGGCCGATGCCGCGCCATGCGTTTCTGCTGTTGCGCGCGCATATCCTTCACCTGTTGCTCAACAAACTTTTCTTGCTCCACAGCTTGCATAATGCGCTCAGTGGAGATGCTGGAATAGACGCGCTGCACTGGTGACGGCTGTATCACCAGCATCCGGCGCAATCGTAGCTCATAAGCGCGACACGCCGGGCAACCACATATATGCTCGCGTACTGCCCTGCGCTGCGGCTCCGTGGGCGCGAGCGTCGCGTCGCGTTGAGCGACGAGCCAGCGTTTAGCTTCCTGGCAATCCATGATCCTGTTCCTCCTCATTACGAGCATGTTGCTGCATGTAACGAGCAAGAAGCTCACGCGCCCGATGCAGTCGGGCTTTGACCAGAGCCGGCGTCAGGTTGAGCATTTTGGCGATCTCTTCATACGAAAGATCGTACCAATAGCGCAACACAATCACCATGCGATACTTGTAGGGCAGGCGCGACAAATACGTCTGTATCTCGTCTTGCTGCTCTCCCTGTAACGCTGATTGCTCCGGGCTGGTTCCCGTATCGACGATCCACTCCAGAAACGGCACATCTTCGAGCGGTAAGGCAAGGAAGCGCCGCCGCCGCAGTTGGTCGATGGCGAGATGTGAGGCAATGGAAAGCAGCCAGGTGCTGAATTTGTGGACTGGTTTATAGGTAATAAGCTGTGTATAGGCTCGCACGAACGCTTCCTGTGTCACATCCTCAGCTTCCGTCACGTTGCTCAGCATTCGATAGGCCAGGTTCTGGACGGCGTCTTTATAGCGTTCCACCAGCATCGAGAACGCATCTTGATTGTCGGCCAGGGACATCTCGACCAGTGCTGTATCGCTCAACGTCTCCAGCAAAATCGCGTCATGGGACGCGGAAGACGAGTACCCAGTATCAGCCAGGTCGCGCGTTCCTGCACTGGCGGGTGCGCTCGCGTTGGTTATACCCTGTCCCCCTATACCCCCTGTAGAACGGCGTCGCCGCGTCTTTTGCGTCGGCTGCGCCAGACCATCTAACGCACCGAATGTTCCGGCGGCGTGTAGCGTCGATTCCATCGTTTTATCACCACTCATTCATAGAACCTATGCATGCTCTTTGGCAAGACGCATTTCATACCTTACTTCTATACATACGGACAGAATTCCGAAAAGTTGAAGCGTCATCGCTCCTCTTTTCTGAACAAATCTTCATCTGGCGGCATTCCCATCTGAAAATATACTCACTAATAATAGTTTATCACGCCTGTGCTTATCTCGCAAGTAGGGGTGAAATTCATACCCCGCTTTTTCTTGCGCCAAAACCTTTACTTTTGGCTTTTTTGCGGTTACACTAGTTATTGTGGTTGCCGGGCAACGGATTTTAGCCCGGTTGATTACAGGGGGATTGCCGTAACAACTTTGCCAACGAAACGACTATGATAGTGGGGGCTATTGTAGCTTATCCAGGCGCCTCAAGCCGCCTGTATGCAGCTCATCTGTTCCTATCTTGTTCACAGTTTACTGGCTGATTGGCCGCACTGTGTCATATGCCATGTATCTGTTTTCATGGGGGATGCCCTGGCTTTCAAATCTGGCGTATCAGGCTCCGTATGCTCTTTTTCAGGCAGTACGCGCAGTATAAAAGTCTGAGCAAGATGTTGGTAAGGGTCAAGCGGGTATTCCTGCTTGCCAGGAATGAATGTACGGCAAACACCATTTTCCGGCTCGGACAGTTCCGCCGGGCATAACCTTGAGAAGTCCCGCGCGAAAGACGCGGGGAGTGTCACAATCTCAACTGCCCGATCGTTGGATCGCTACAGATCCAACCTATTTTCTGTGGAGGAAAATCTGCATGAAATCCTTCCTTCGCTTGCTGGGTGGCTCATTCTGTGTGAGCTTGCTCATGTTGGCGTCCCTTTTCTTACCCTCGGTCGCGAGCGCCAGTAGCGTTTCTCACCCAACGTTCCGGTTGCCGAATAGCCCACTTTCGACCGGTTTCCTGGTCGCGCAAGCGATCCACCAGGGCAAGCTTCAAGCATCTGGTCATGGCACGAACTCGTCGGCCAGCCCGAATCTCACCTGCACGCCCGCTCCCTGTGCTTTGCCGAATGTGCAGGCGTCGGGCGGTAACGGCACGAACATCGTGAACGAGGATCCTATTGCCGCCAACCCCTTGAACAACAAGCAGTTGTTGAGCGGCGGCAATGACTACAACTGCGCGTCTTTGCAAGGGTTCTATTCTTCGAGCAATGGCGGGAGTACCTGGAAGAGTACCTGTTTGAACACGTTGTCCGGCGCGTCCGGCGACGGCGATCCTGGTGTTGGCTATGACCTCAATGGCAATTCCTACATCAGCGGCATCGACGTTGGCTCGACCGCCAACATCGTCTTTGAGAAGTCCAGCAACAATGGTACTTCGTGGAGCGCCCCGGCCGTCGCGGTCTCCGCTGCCTTCTCCGGTGGCCTGACCGACAAAGACTGGCTCCAGGTCGATGACAGCGCCAGCAGCCCCTATGCCAACGCGCTCTACATCTCGGTCACGCAGTTCGACGCCAGTAGCAACAGCGAAATCTCAGTTTCGCATTCAGACAATGGCGGCACAAGCTGGACGACCAAGCTGGTAGACACGTTGCAAACATACCCGAACGTAGACCAGTTCAGCGACCTGACCGTTGGCAAAGACGGCACAGTCTATGTTTCCTGGATGCGTTGCACAGCGAATGGCTCTGCTGGAGACTGCGGCGGCACGACTTCTACCATGTGGGTCTCCAAGTCTACCGATGGCGGCAACACCTGGAGTACTCCCTCCCAGATCGCCTCTGTTACGCTGGCTCCCGATGCCTGCTTCTGCGGCTTCTACGGCAGCCTGCCGAACACGAATGAGCGCGTCAGCGACATCCCGGCTATCGGCATCGATAACAGCACCGGAAAACATGCTGGCAACCTCTATGCCGGGTTCTATACCTGGCATAAAACGTACATGAAGGTGGAAGTTGCTACGTCCACCAACGGCGGCGCTACCTGGGGCAAGCCCGTCGCGGTTGCTCCCAAGACCGCGAAGCATGACCAGTTCTTCCCCTGGCTTTCGGTCAGCAAGAACGGTACCGTCGGCGTCAGTTGGCTGGATCGCCGCAATGATCCGAGCAATCTGTCCTACGAGACGTTCGCGACCGTTTCTACCAATGGCGGCACGAAATTCGCGACGGATCTCCAGATCGCCTCGGTCGCGTCCAACCCGCTCAACGACGGCTTCGGCGGCGGATTCATGGGTGACTATACCGGCAACGTCTGGGCCGGCAAGAAGCTCATGATCTCCTGGATGGATACGCGCAATGGCACGGACTGCCAGGATTGGGTTGGCGGCTACTTCAAGTAGCCTGTAGAGCCTGGCTGCTCTCGTCTCACCTGGAAGAGAGCAGCCAGAGCTTCTCAGCCACGAACACGAGCAAGGCGCATCGCTTCACGGAGCGGCGATGCGCCTTGTTTTTATTCTGCGTGACTGCGCTAGCGGCCAATGCGACGATAGCGCGCTTCGGCGAAGGAGTAGAGACCGTAGGCGATCAATCCAAGCGCCACTATGAAGAGCAACACCGGGCCAAAGGGCTGGTGGATGAGATTTTGTAACGCGCCGTCCAGGCCGACGGCTTTGTTCGCATTGTGTTGGAGCGCTGCCACAATTAAGAAGATGCCGATGATCGTGAAGACGACGCCAAGCGCGGCATACCCCAGGCGACCCAGGCTCACAATCACCTTGCGGCTGTCGCTGCGTAATTGGCCCAGGTTCAGGCTTGATTGGAATTGCGCTTTGTAGGCTCGGATATAGAGGTACA
>DATLSW010000294.1:0-21629 GCA_035533955.1 Ktedonobacteraceae bacterium
AGTGAGAAAATACCCAGAGTGACAGCCAGGGCATTGTGACGATATTGCCCCCAAAGGCTAAGCAGGCCAAATGGCAGGCTAAGCGTGATAAGTACGACAGATCCTGTTATCAATACCCTATCCCATAGTGGAGAAGGCTGAGCCGCGCTGGCGAACAATGAACGGGCGGGGCCTGTACCCGTAACGATGTGCTGGAGTTCGCTAAATGCGCCTGCAAAATACCTGGAAAGATATGACCAGACAGGATTTCCCGGCAGGAGAAACGCGTAGGCCAGCGCCAGCGCCAATCCAAAAAGAGCTAACGCAACCAGATGTACACGTGACTGACGGGAAGCAGGTCGGAATACATTTACCACTGCCCACAGGATAAGCAAGCCAATTAAGATATAGTCTGTCATATGGTGGGTAATAGTCACCGCCGCTAGCACGATCCAGGCCATGAATATGACTAATCGATGATCCTTGTCCACAATGTCATAGCGGGCCAGGATGTAGAGTGTAAAGGTGGCTAAGGGCAGCGCCAGGGTCTCATAGCTATAGATCGCGTCAAAAAAAAGGAAATGTGGATTTGCCATATAAATGAGTACGCCGATGCCTGCGATACGGCTGGAGTTGGTTATCTGTTCAAAAAAGAGGAAAAGCGACAAAACCATCAACAGGCGCGCGGCATTGATGACCAGCACACCGGCATAAAACGTACTCAAGCCGGTCATCGTCCCGACGGCGTTCGTCACAATTTCGAGACCAGGGTAATAGGGGCTGACAGGGAGCATCGAATTGGGACTGAAAAGATGGGCGGTTCTGAGAATATCACCGGCGGTACGCCAGTGCAAAAAGTCATCGAATGATGAATAATGGAGCGGACTGACCATGAACTCAACGAAATAAAAACACACTCCAAGACCACAGAGAGAATAGATTCGTTCCAATCGTGAGGGAGCAGATGAAAGGAAACGTACCAGGTTCGGCACAAACATGAGCAGCAGACCCAGCAAGAAAAAGCCTTCTAATGCATAGTTCCCATAGCCCAGATCAGAAATATAGTAAGAGAAAGATACCACAAGCAAGCCCAGGGCGTTAGTCAGCATCAGCCGTGGAAACGCGCCCAATGCGAGCATCGGTTTAACGGATGGCAGTCCGAGCGCAGGCAGCTCTTCCGACTGCGGCTCTTGCAGTCGAGCCAAACCTCTTCCCGCCATCGCCAGCACGCCCCTTTGCCGTGTATGCCTGGTGACAGCTTCATCCAAAGCAGCTAAGGGCATGGTATTCTGCTTTATTGTAGGTAATGGTGGAGGAGTCATTCTACCTGCTTCCAGCTCCAGCCAATGGGCGCATCTCTGTTGAACGTCCTCCCAGAAGTTCTTGATAGACTTCTTCGACGTGTGAAACGACTGTTGTTGCCCGAAATGTTGCCGCTCGCTCTTTGGCCTTCGCTCCCATATGCTCTCGCCGCTCACGATCGTCCAACAAGCCTTGCATGGCCTGCCGCAGCGCCAGGACCTCTCCAGGAGGCACCAGGACACCTGTTTCACCATCAATGACCACATCGGGCAGCCCGCCGCTGCGCGCGGCAATCACGGGTTTTCCCGTGGACATCGCTTCCAACGCCACGATACCGAACGTCTCGGCTGCAATAGAAGGAACCAGCCCGAATAAGCAGCGCTGCCATGCCTCCATAACCGCGTCATGAGGCCATCTTCCCAGCATGAACACATTTAGAGGAAGATGCTCAGCGCCGACTGCGAGAAACGGACGTCCGATAAACACCAGCGGCACCCGTGTATCCATTTCAGTATAGGCCGCGAGCAAAACCTCAGCTCCTTTGTCAGCCGTCACATCGCCCACAAACAGCATAAAGTCCCCCTGCGGCAACTGCGCGAGGAACCGACCCGTTTCGTTATGCGCCGTCTCTTTCACTTCGGGCATGAAATTCGGCACAATCCTGTAAGGAACGTCATACGTGTCCAGTTGATCGCCCTCGACCACCGCCTGGCTCACTGGCAAAAACATATCAACGGCCCGTCTCTCTCGCTCCCCCCAATAGAAATTGGCAATGGTCGATGCTGGTCCTTTGACCACCCCATAAAATTGCGTCCCACACTCCAGGCACTTCAACAGTCCCGGTCCGGTGCAGCATACCCCGTGGCGCATGAGCCGCTTCTGCACGCATACCAGACTATAATCATGCAGCGAGACCACCAATTTGGCCTGACTCCATGCTTTCAGGGGCGTAAACGAGTGAACCATCCAGTTGTGCGCGTGTACAATATCTGGCTGCTCTTTGAGCAGAATACGGCGCAAGGCGCGGGTGATCCCCGGATCAGGAAATGGCGGAGCATACGGACGGTCGCTCTCGCTAAAGAGCAGACTCATGCGCTGCATGGTGCTGCGCACGCGATGAATGCCTACGCCCTGGCTCACCTCGAACTCCGGGTATCCTTTCTGCCAGAGTGTCACCACGGATACATTGTGTCCTCGGGCCGCCAGTTCCCTGCTGAGATCAGCCGCGTGACGTTCTTCCCCACCGACCGTCGGTGGATAGAAGAATTGGGTCAGCATCAAGATACGCATGATTCTCTCCTCTGTTATCCTTTGACTCCAACCAGCCGCACACACCAGGACAGGGTCAGGCGAGCGAGTACTCTGCGCAGCCTTTGTGGCAGACGGCTCAACACAGCTTCCTGGAGTTTCAGTACAACCAGGGGAAACCGCACATAGCGAGCCGGAACACCGATATAGGCCCTGACCTTTGAGAAGCCTGCCTGTTTCATCAGATCGCTCAAATCAGCGTTGGTATATTCTTTCAAGTGAAACCCGGTTGCCACGGCATCAAAGTATCGTGAAATGTCATGTGGCCCATTGAGCCGGTTGGGCGTGATACAGATGTAGCTACCCCCACTAGCCAGCGCCTGATGAATATTCGCCAGTTGCTCGCGCGCATCATCCGGGTGAATATGCTCCATAACCTGGTCGCTATAGGCCACCGTGACGCTCCCGTCCGGCACAGGCAGACTGAAGCCATCAAAGAGGATCAGTGCAAAATGCTCCGGCGCGCGCACTTTCCTGGTCACTTCTGCGGAGACTTCCAGCGCATAGACTTGTTTCACCACTCTGGCAGCAGCCAGCGAGGTGGCGCACCTTCCCGCTCCAACCTCTAAGAAGACGGTGTCCGGACGTAAGAAGCGGCGCAGAAAGCGCCATTGGGGCGAGGACATGACGCTAGCAACCTGGGCATCTTGCTCTCCAACGGCTTCGGTATAAATGGGTACGCGCCGGTTAAATTCGTCATACAGCGACACATACAACGTTTTCCTCTCCTCGCGTGAAGACTCCCGCAGCCTGACCGCCAGTTCCTTCTCTATCTCATAATGCTCTTTGAGCATTTGCACTTGCTGTGAACTCATCTGCTTACCTTCTCCTCTTGCCTCTTCTCCGTAAGTAGATAAAAGGTCCATGAAGCATCCCTTTGAACTCCAACCTCGTCAATTCCTTCGGATAGTGGTTCTGTTTCTTCTGATTCTTGGGCGAGCGCGTACTCAATATGAAAAGGAGACCATAGGGAACCTTCGTGACCAGCTCGAACAGGTAGCGAGGCTGTTCAAGCAGGATTTTTGTCAGATAGGCAGTTAAACCAACCCCATAAGTGTAGATTTGTTCTCGTAGCTCGAGATATCCACGGCGATGACCATGATATGCCAGCGCCGCAGGCTCGTACACCAAAGCATGGCCTCGCTTGATGGCCTGGAAGAACGCCGCGATATCCATCCCGCACTGCAAAGCGGGATCAAATCCGCCGACCACGCGCAGGAAGTCTGCTCGAAAAGCCATACTCGCACCTGTGCCAAAACGCCCCGCCGTATACGGGAACAATGGCTCATCGGGGCGATTTGCTGCCATGTCGTAGATCTGTCGGCTAAATCCTTTATTAAATCCCCCGTATTCCTCGAACAAGAGCTGGGCCGGAGTCTCCAACTCCAGAGGCATAACCAGGCTGGTCACACACGCCACATCGTCGGTAACGCTGAAGGCTTTGGCAAGGTAGAGTAGCCAGCAGGCATCCACGACGACATCATCATCGGTAAAGGCCAGAATTGCTCCCCTGGCTGCTCGTATGCCTCGATTAAGGCCACGCGAAAGACCGGGGGCGTCCTCAAGAACATAGCGCAGCCGGGGATGGTCATCGGCAATCTGCTGGACGAGATCGAACGTTGCGCTGGTACTGGGGGCATTATCTACGATGACAACTTCATAATCGGGATAGTGCTGAGCCAGTAACGCAGGCAAGCACATAGCCAGCCGATCAGGGCGGTCATGCGTCGAAACAATCACGCTCACATAGGGAGCAACAGCGAAAAATGCCTCGCGCTCCTCGATACACAGCGGGGTCTCCGGGCAGCTCAGGCCCTCCGGATCAAGGGTGATCGCGACAGGTAAGCCATCCTGACGCAGGTGTTCGTTGATCTGTTCGTGAAGCAAACTCCAGATGCGCGGCGCGTAGCCATCCGCCGCCAGTTCGTCCGTCTCAAATTGCACATCAACGATCCCAAGCGACTGATCATGCAGGCGCACAAGGCAACGCGCGCGCCGGTACACCTGACCCGTCTTTTCATTAATCGCTGACAGCGTGGGTAATGGTCTGCCCAACTCTATTTCTAATAGACGCAGCGGCATTCTTTCGAGCGTTCTTTGATCATCAGCCATAGCGAACTTCCTGGCGCGCATCCCGGCGTAAGAAGACCTCCCAGACCCCAGACATCTTGGCGGCTACCACCAGCCAATGCTGATCCGCTCCGACCAGGATACGGCGCAGCAGATGTGGTTCCGTGCGGGGCGTATTGACACCATGAATGGTCGTGACTGCCCACTCGTAGTCGGCGGCTCGCACCGCGCCGAGTCCCTGGACGCCGATATGTTTCAGGCGGCCATAGGGATACGCGAACGTCCTCACGGGGTGGTTCAAGGCTTTTTCCAGCGCCACGCGGCTCTCGCAGACTTCATACTCGGCCTCGGCAGGATCGGCCAGGTAGCCCAGAATCGGGTGGTACATCGTGTGACCCCCGAATGATATCCACCCGCTTGCTTCCATTTCATGCACTTCCGGCCAGGTGAGTGGTAAGGACGGCTTCTCTTCAGCATACAGGGATACAGACTCGGCCAGCGCCTGGCGCACTGTACACAGAAACGCTTCTCGTTCTGCAACCGACGGCGCGAGCCGCACACGCGCCTCAATGGCATCCCTCAAGGCGCTGCGTTCCCTGGCAGTGTCCAGGTTATAGGCACATCCATCGATGGTGGCTTCACGTACCCTGCTATGCTCCACCAGCCGATCGGGTTCCTCCCACCAGTAGCGCCTGCCGCTTTCCATATACCCTGGAATCAGGAAAATGGTCATGGGCGTCTTCATCTCACGGGCGGCTACAAAGCCATCAGTATAGTTATCGTGGTAGCCATCGTCGAAGGTCAGCGCCACCAGTGTCCGGCGATCGCGCTTGCGCGGACCCTCTGGCTGTGAGTAGTAAAGTTCTTGCAGCGCGTCTTCCAGGTGCAGAACCCGGTAGTGATGGTTGAGATAGCGCAGTTGCTGTCGAAAATTCGCTCCGCTGCCGTGATGGTAACAGAGGATAATCAATCGTGGTCCTGCTCGCCTCGTCCACCAGCGAACCAGTCCCACCAACCCACTATAGTAGAAACAGGCTGCTATCACAAGCTCTAATCGTTGCAACATACGTTATTTCTTCCTCGACAAAGCATTACTCAGGCGTATCATCCCGCCTCGGCCTCGGCCAACGATGGCAGTCCACATGGGCAGGAGGTCGTGCCAATCAAGATAGTCATACTTGACCGGTACCAGAAAGAATGTACAGAAATCGAGCAGGGCCTGCGCGGGCGACATCACTCCGGGTCGAGCGCGTTCGCGTACTGCAGCGGCGGTCGCGGCAATATCGCCCCAGAGATAGCGCATCCACAAGCCAGTGCGATACCCTTCCACCCGATCGATGCGCTCGCCATTGGCCCACTGGTAGAGCAGCCACGGGAAATCAACTCCGGCTCGCACGGCGATCTCCACCGAGGCTGACAGGCGGGGATTGATCTCCATCAGATAAGGCGTGCCTGCGCTGTCGCGCCGGAACTCGACTTCAGAATACCCCTCCAAATCGATGGTGCGAATCAGTCGCTCGGCCTGCTCACCAATGTCTTCTGGGATGGCAATGCTCTGCCGCAGGACGGATGTGCCGCCCAATGGGGGATCAGTATGCTTCGCCCACTGCGCGAAGCGGGCATAAAACTCTCCACGGGCATACAGGAAACTGAGCGCCTCGCGCCGACCGGTCAGAAATTGCTGAAAGAGGACTGAGCCGCCTGAAGAGGTCAACTCCTCGACGGCGCGAACAGCCTCTTTCGGAGTAGTGACTAACTGGGAGGCAACACGTTTCCCCTGGTCTTCTCCGGCAATCCACGACTCCGTAGGCTTGACGACGGCCGGTACGCCGATCTCGCGCAGCGCCATCGACACCTCTCCCACGTTCCGCACTATCACACCACGGGGGATACCCAACCCGAGCTGGCTGGCGATAGCCAGCGTTTGTTCTTTATCGATGGCGATACCCAGACCCGGTTCTTTTGCCAGCGCGATACTCACCCGCCGTTCAAGTCTCTCGCGATGGCGGCGCAATACCTCGATCGTGCCATCGGAAGCGGGAATGAGTACGCGCGCTCCGCTGGCATCCAGCACCTGCTCGACGAAGGCCAGGTAGTCATCGCTGCCTTCATCCGCCGGGCTGACGATTTTGTGCTGGCACCAGCGCGACGAGAACGCGGGTACGCCATCATAGGTTTCCAGGGCCGCTACCCTGCGTCCGCGCCTGCCCAGCGAACGCACGGCCACCAGAGACTGGCGCGCCCTGGCATCCAGCATCAGCACATCATAAAGGGGTGTACGCCTCGCTAACAACGCATCCTGAGCCAGATATGCGCTATCTATCCCAGGTGCATGATCGTCAATCATTTGAAAGTTTTCTATTTTGCTCATGCTATTGTCTCTCTCATTGAAATATAGCTACGTGTTACTATACTCATCGGCTATTTCAGATTTCTCTCAAGATTGGTTCAGGCTAGCTCAGAGGGCGTAACCATATCGATAGAGCAGGATTGATGATTGTCGGGGGTTGCGCCGAATATAGTGGAATGAAGGGTGCAATATTTTATTGGAGACTATTTGAATAGCGTCATCTAGCTGATAAAGAAGAGAAAGATGGACAATTTTCATGAGTATCAGAACGGACATGGAACAGTTGCAAAGTACTCTTGCTCGCGTTCAATATGATGCCGTCGTCGTAGGCGCAGGCCCCTACGGGCTATCGACGGCTGCCCACCTGCAAGGAAAAGGATTGAACGTAGCAGTTTTTGGAAAGCCATTAAAGCTTTGGCGCGACCATATGCCCAGGGGCATGTTCTTGCGTTCTCACTGGTGGGCCACCAATCTCTCTGACCCGCACAAAAAATATGGTTTCGAGCAATTTTTTCGGATTTCGGCATACGACAGGTGCTATCCAGTTCCCATTGAGACGTTCATTGATTATGCCCTCTGGTTCCAAAAGCAAGCCGTTCCCACTATCGATACCACTTACGTTTCCTCAATTGAGGAAATTGGCGGACAATTTTCGCTCCTCTTAGAAGATGGCCGCACAGTCCTGGCTTCAGCAGTTATCATGGCATTGGGTCTCTATTACTACGCCAACCGCCCCCGTGAATATGATCACATGCCTGCCGAATTGGTGACACATTCCCTCGCGCATAACGATTTCAGCCGTTTTGCCGGGAAACAGGTAGTGGTGATCGGCAGAGGACAGAGTGCTGTGGAGTATGCGGCGCTGCTGCACGAGGTTGGGGCTTCGGTTCACCTGGTAGCTCGCCATCCCATTTTCTGGCTTGCGCCCGATAACGATGATCCGCGCAGTTTCCTCGATCAACTGCGCGCTCCCACGGCAGGCATTGCGCCAGGATGGAAGAACTGGGGGCTGGAGTACATGCCCTATCTCTTCCAACGTTTACCGCAGGCCAGAAAGGATCGCTCCGTAGCCAACTACACAGCCTCGGCCTCAGACTGGTTACGAGATCGTATTCTTGGCAAGGTAACACTGCACGAAAAGCAGATTGTGGAGAAGATACGCGAAACCGATCACGGCGCGGTATTGGCGCTTTCGGACAATACCACACTACAAGCCGATCACGTTCTGCTAGCAACTGGCTACCGCGTAGATATCAATCGCCTGCCTATGCTTTCTCCAACCCTGCTGTCGAAAATACAGACACATCAGAATGTTCCTCTCCTCAATCCCTGGTTTGAAAGCAGCATACCCGGTCTATACTTTACCGGGATCACATCGATCCGTAGTTTTGGCCCGCTTTATCGTTTTGTGGTAGGAGCCAAAGCAGTAGCACCCCGCATAGCAAGCGCCGTGGCCCGCCGCACCGCAGCAAACAGCCATTAACTCTGTTACCCCTTGCTTGAAATTTGGTGATTTACTCTCTTGTAGTATATGAGACCGCTTGCTTTTGAACAGGTGAAAGAGTCACAGATGAGCTAATCTCCAACTTTGGAGCCTCCATCTTTTTGGGTCAAGTCCAGGGTTTGCTTGTCCGGAAAATAGTTGGCTCAAGTACGGCTTTATGTTGCCGATAATATATATAGGCTTACACATTTGCCTGTTTGCGTTTTTGAGTGTGAAATGGAAAAGGCTCGCTAAAGTTACTATCCATTTCCATAGTGAATATTACCTGTATCCGCACATGGGTTTACATGAACTTAAAGGAAGTGGTCGCCGTGCGCGCAATTCATTACAGTATCCGTTACGCTATCGTACTCATCATGATTTTGTTGTTCTACTTGATTCTGGCCTTCCTTTTTCACCAAACAGTACAACTCCCAGTGATCATAACTCTCCCACTCATAGTAATTTGTGCTGAACGCATGTGGGTTCTGTTAGATTGGATCGGTCCCGTTGTCGGTACAATGAACAAGAAGAAGCAAGAACAGGAACGAAAACTGATTATAGAGTATTTGTTAGAAAATTCGCTGCGTTATGGCTCGCCGTTAGTAATCGCTGCCATTTGCGGTAAAAAGCGCATGTCATTACATGTTGTAGCGCGTCTTCTTCGCAAGACCGATATCGTTCTACGTAGTTCTGTCGGCTACCTGCTGGTCCTTTTGCCCTTTACATCTTTTGAGCAGGCTCCTGTCGCGTTGAGGCGGCTGATCACACGGCAGTTGCCAATCAGCGGTGTGTTTATGACGGATGTACACATGCTCCAGGACCTGGTGGAAGCGCAAAGAACAGATGGCAACGGAGAAGCGACAGGCACTACCGTGCAGGATCTCAGGAGAATATGCCTCCGGTCATTTGATGAAAAGATTGCGGCCATCAAATCCAATAGTGCGAGGGCAGTCGTCCCGCCAATTTACAGTCTTTTTGAGTCTGGCGCATCGGAAACGCTGTTTAGCCAGTTAAAGCAATTGAACTCCAGCACACCAGAAATGGATGCCCTTCCAGCAGCAAAAGGTGAGAGCAGCACGAACGATTCTCGCTAATTGAGCGAGAAAAAATGTTACCTGAGCCAGGAGTGAAAAATGGACAAGATGCAACAATTAGTAACAGTCAGTGTCGTTATTCCAACATTGAACGAGGCAAAGAATCTTCCTTGTGTCCTTACTGAGATGCCGGATATAGTGAGCGAAGTAATCCTCGTGGACGGCGGATCTACAGATAATACGATCCAGGCGGCAAAAGAATTACGACCTGATATCCATATTCTCAGACAATCTGCTAAAGGTAAGGGCAATGCGCTTACAGAAGGTTTTGCAGCAGCTACGGGCGATATCATTGTTATGATGGATGCCGATGGATCCCATGATCCGCAGGAGATACCGCTTTTCGTTGATGCTCTGCTAAAGGGTGCAGATTTTGCGAAAGGATCGCGCTTTATCCATGATGGCGCCAGTGAGGATTTTACATTGATACGGCAATTTGGCAATAGTTGCATCAATCTCCTGGCTAACGTGTGTTACAAGGTTCAGTTTACCGATCTCTGCTATGGTTACAATGCCTTCTGGCGATATTGCCTTCCCGTCCTTGATATCGATTGTCCTGGCTTTGAAGTCGAGACACTCATGAACATCCGTGCCTGCAAAGCGAACCTCAAGGTGAAAGAAGTGCCAAGCTTTGAGGCAGTCCGTTTCTCCGGTGAAAGTAAGTTGAAGGCTATTCATGACGGGTGGCGGATCGTGAAAACCATTGTGCGCGAGCGATTTCCCGAGAAAAAGTCCCATTATACTTCCTCAAAAAGCCTCGCAGGTACCGATACTAGTAGATAGAGCGCACTTTAGTGATGCATACGCTCATATACTGGGGAAACGGTAGGCGCCGATTTCTCGGCCCTGGTTCTCATCCGCTGATTTCCCGAACGGACCATGTAGTTAGAGAGTACGTTAAGAGATGGTTTTCAAGTATGGAACGCCTGACTAAGGAGCAACAAATCATGCCTGATATCTCTATAATCATTTGCGCTTACACCGAGAAACGTTGGGATGATCTGGTTGCCGCGGTAGAGTCAGTACGAAGTCAGACCTTGCCACCTGTAGAAATCATCGTCGTTGTCGATCATAATCAACAGTTACGGAAGCGGGTTCAGGATCTGAATGTAATCACAGTTGAGAATACAGGAGTTCGTGGGCTATCAGGCGCACGAAACAGTGGCATCGTGGCAGCCAGGGGCAACATCATTGCGTTCCTTGATGACGATGCGATCGCAACTTCGGACTGGTTAATGTTGCTCAACGAGGGTTTCTCTGATCCACAGGTACTCGGCGTTGGTGGCGCGGTTCTACCACTCTGGCTGAGTCACAAACCGCTCTGGTTACCAGAAGAATTTTACTGGGTTGTGGGCTGTACTTATCGAGGTATGCCCACAAAGGTTGCTATGGTACGTAATCTTATTGGCGCAAATATGTCATTCAGACGAAAGGTATTCGATGCCGTTGGCGGTTTCCATAGTGAGATCGGGCGTGTAGGCACGCGGGCTCTCGGTTGTGAAGAAACGGAGTTGTGTATTCGAGCCTTTCAATACTGGCCCCTGAAAGGATTTCTATACCAACCGCGGGCGAAAGTCTTTCACAGGGTGACTCGCGAGCGGACCAATTGGCGCTACTTTTGCTCTCGCTGCTACTTTGAAGGGATATCGAAAGCATTGGTATCCCGGTTTGTCGGTGCAAGAGATGGCCTTGCATCTGAACGTACATACACTTTACGGGTTTTACCACGAGGAGTAGGACACGGACTAATCGATGCTTTCTTTCATCATGATCTCAGTGGATTGGGGCGCGCTGGAGCCATTATCTGCGGACTTGCATTGACAGCAATTGGCTACTGCCTCAGCAGTGTTTTGTTACGCAAAACAAAGCCTGAATTGACTATAGCACCTGAAGATGTTGCTCATGATAGTCGCGAAATGCCCCAATCTCTCACTGTTTGAATCGGATCTTTGTGGGGATTGAATACAGTGAAAACAATTTTTCAGTGGGATAAAGCAAATAATACTATGTTGCTCAATGCTGGATCATTAGTAGGTACGACAGCCGTAACGTCGGGCCTTGGTTTTGCCTTCTGGTGGTTAGCGGCTCGGATGTTCTCGACGGAAGCGGTAGGTCTTGCCTCCGCTACCATCTCAACGATGACACTGCTTGGAAGTTTCGCAGTTTTGGGGTTTGGTACCCTATTGATTGGGGAGTTATCGAAACAACGAGGCGAAGAATTCTCGCTCATCAGTGCGGCGCTGATCCTGGTTGGTGCGGTGGGAATATTTTTGGGTGTTTGCTATGCAATAGTTGCTCCATATCTCTCGACTGCATTCCAGTCGCTAGGGGCAAGCATCGAAAATATAGCGATTTTCGCAGTTGGCGTCAGTCTCACCGCGATTACGCTGGTACTTGATCAAGCGTTTATTGGGCTATTGCGAGGCGAGTTGCAATTCTGGCGCAATGCGCTTTTTGCAGGAGCAAAACTTGCCGCGCTTTTCGCAGCCAGCCTCTGGCTAACACATGTAACAGGACTGGCAATTTACACAACCTGGATAATCGGTATAGGCTTCTCATTAGCGGTTTTAGGCGGATTTGCGCTAATGAAACGGGCGAGACTGAGAAACGTTAATTTGCCGCAATGGGGATTGCTACGGAAACTGGGGCCTGAGGCTCTAAAGCACCATGCACTCAATTTAACACTCGAGGCTCCCAATCTCATCCTACCCGTACTGGTCACAATCACGCTCTCGGCAACAGTGAATGCCTGGTTTTTCGTTGCCTGGAGCCTGTCCGGTGTGGCAAATACAGTTTCAGCCGCTCTCGCGACTACACTCTTTGCAGTGAGTTCTGCGCAACCCTCTATGCTCGCACGCAAAATGCGGCTGACTTTGGGCCTTGCACTTGTGGCTTGTGTGCTGGCAAATGGCGTGTTGCTGTTTGGTGCCAGGCAGATATTGGGACTGTTCGGTCATAGTTACTCCCAGGAAGCGACCTTGAGTCTGTATATTCTCTCAATAGAGTCTTTCCCTTTTATTATCAAGAATCACTACATAGCCCTGTCGCGCATTCGCTCTCAGGTCTCGCGTACCATACTGATCACATTAGTTACCTGCTTCCTTGAGTTGGGGGGAGCAGTAGTAGGTGCGCGACTTGGCGGTTTACAAGGGTTATGCCTGGGCTGGTTGGCGGCAATGACTCTTGAAGCAGTGTTCATGTCTCGCAAAGTATACGACGCCATCCGGTTTGTGAAGGTACCAATGCCCCCTCAAGAACCGGCAAAACAAGAAAAACTTGAAGCAGCAGTAAGACCCTGAGAGTTGGACTTATCCTCTGTTCCACTCCAGGGATCGAAGAAACAACAACGGGTGTTCACATTGGCAGTGAACACCTGATAAGATGCGCTTGGGGCGGGTCTGAGCAAGCCGTAAGCCGAATTCTGTACCGGGGGAGCCTCGCGACGCTCCCGGCGGCAATCATCTCTCTAGGGCGTCAGTTGCCCAACGCCTCCAGCGACCAACCCGAAGGTTGACAGACGAGCAGCCTGCTAGCAGGCGAACCTGCTATCCCCTCTGTTTGGTCTTGCTCCGAATGGGGTTTACCCGGCCAGCCAGTCACCTGGCTGCCGGTGAGCTCTTACCTCACCATTTCACCCTTACCCACATAGTTCGCATGACGTGTGGGCGGTATGTTTCTGTGGCACTTTCCTTGAGATCGCTCCCACTGGCCGTTAACCAGCATTCTGCTCTATGGAGTTCGGACTTTCCTCGGAACAGTTGTCCCGCGATTGCCTGTCTTCCTCAAACCCGCCACGCTACCATATCATAAAAGCGCGTCTTTGTCGAGTGATTGACGACTACTCACAAACACGCTACAATGCCACTACCGAGAGGTAATACAACAATACATTTCCGTTCTTGATAGTTGGGAGAGGTTGCATGTCAACGGGCCGTCAGATTCGTCTGACATCGCTCGCCAGTTGCGCTGGTTGAGCTTCCAAGATGGGGCCGCAAGCCCTGGCGCAGGTTCTGCGTCCACTCGCTACACAGATTGCTCCACCGGAATTGCTGGTTGGCCTGCACAGCGCCGACGACGCGGCCGTGTATAAGGTCAACGATCAGCAAGCCATCATCAGCACGGCGGATTTTTTCCCGCCAGTGGTCGATGATCCCTATACTTTTGGAGCTATTGCAGCCGCCAACGCATTGAGTGATGTCTACGCGATGGGCGGACAGGTGCTTATGGCTATCAACCTGGTCGCCTGGCCCGACAACCTGGACTACGGCATTCTGAGCGACATTTTGCGCGGCGGCATGGACATCGTCACTCAGGCTGGCGGCGTGACCGCGGGCGGTCATACCGTCACCGACCGCGAGCCGAAATATGGACTGTCCGTGACGGGTATGGTTCATCCTGAGCGCATTCTGACCAAAGGCGGAGCGCGACCGGACGACCTGCTGGTACTCAGCAAGCCGCTTGGCACGGGACTGATCACCACAGCGCATAAACGCGATCTGGTGGGGCAGGATGATCTGGATGCCGCTGTACAATCGATGATGCGCCTGAACCGCGCGGCCAGCCAGGCGCTGCTGCGCCTCGGCAGCGGCGTCCATGCCGTGACCGATATTACCGGCTTCGGCCTGCTCGGACATGCCTGGGAGATGGCATCGCAAAGCCGCGTCGGCATGAGCTTCTCGTTCGCCACGCTGCCTCTGCTCTCCGGCGCGCGCCATTATGCCGAAATCGGCGCGTTTCCCGGCGGGACAGAGCGCAACGAGGAGTATCTGACGCCGCATGTGCGCATCGACAAACAGCTTAACGAGGTTGAGCATGTGATCTTATTCGACCCGCAGACATCGGGCGGACTCTTCGCGGCTATCGATCCCGCCTCATGGCCGCTGCTGGCGGAACTCGCACCGGGCGTACCATTCTGGCGCGTCGGCACAGTCACGGAACGGGTTGAGAACGAGGCAGAGGTGTTTTTGGAGGTACATGTGTGAGCGAATCGCTTGAAGAGATACTGGCTATCCATTTTCATGATCCGGCGCTGTTGAAAATGGCCCTGACACATCGCTCGTACATCTATGAAGGGCGCGGCATCGGCCAGCCTTCAAACGAGCGCCTGGAATTCCTGGGCGACTCGATCCTGGAGTTCGTCGCCACCGATTTTCTCTATCGCACCTATCCCACGCTGACCGAGGGGGAACTGAGCGATATTCGCGTCATGCTGATACGCACGGAGACGCTGGCAGTCTTCGCACAGGATATCAAGCTGGAAACGTTCATGCGTATGGGCAAAGGCGAACGCCACCGCGAGGTAGGAAAGCGCGTCCTGGCCTCGACTTTCGAGGCGCTGCTGGGTGCGATCTTCCTTGATCAGGGCATGGCAACGGTGCAGGAGTTCTTGTTGCCGCGCCTGGAACCGCTGACCGAGACTATTGTGACGCAAAGGCTTTTCAAAGATGCCAAATCGCTGTTCCAGGAACAGGCTCAGGCGCATGTAGGCATCACACCGATCTACCGGCTCGTCAACCAGGAAGGGCCATCGCACGACCGCGAATTCACCGTCGAGGCGCTGCTGGGCGATGATGTGGCCGGACGCGGGCATGGGCGCAATAAACAGACCGCCGAACAGGAAGCAGCCCACGCGGCGCTAATCAACCGGGGATGGCTGTGAGATGGCAATGATTGTTATTTTGGGGATATGGGAGGGGGAATGATATGCAACTGGAACCACGCGCGCGCACAGAACAAACGGTGCGCGTCAGCCCTAAGCTGATCACATCCAGCGCGATTTTGCATTTGTCAGCCGATGAACTAGAACGGTCGGTGAACCAGGAACAGGTAGAAAATCCGGCCCTTGAGGTAGATGAGCAAACGATCTGCTTGCTCTGCGGAATGCCCATGTATGGACGTATCTGCCCCAACTGCGGGCATTTTGGCGCGCCGACGCGGCCTCTGCCCGCCATCAGCGAAGCGCCGATCAACTACGATATCCCGACTGAGACCGTATGGAATGCTACTGAGCATACCTTTGACATGGATAATTACGGCTTCGCCGCCACAGAGCGCGACGACGAGGACGACCCCTGGGCGCGTATCCCCGTCAGCGAAACGCTGGCGGAAATCCTGTTGCGTCAGCTAGAAGCGTTCATCGCCCCCGGTGATGCAGAGATCGCCGAACAATTAGTGGGCAACCTCAATGAGCGCGGCTACCTGGAAATGAGCGTGCCGGACATCGCCGCGCATCTCAGCGTGCCAGTTCGGCGCGTCGAGTACGTACTCAGTCAGTTGCAGACATTAGAACCGCTCGGCATCGGCGCGCGGGACCTGCGCGAGTGCCTTTTGATTCAGTTGGATGCCCTCGAAGAGCTAGATACTCCTCATCCGCTCGTCCACACCCTGATCGATCGCTACCTGGATCGCCTCGGTCGCAATCAGTGGCAAGATATTGCCCGCGCCCTGGGCGTGACCGAACGTGATGTGCGCCAGGCCGGCCACTACATTCGCACAACGCTGCACCCATTCCCGGCCTATACCTACAACGCGGAGACGCAGCAAGCTCGCTCCAACAGCGACGCCACCTATGTACGCCCCGACGTGATCATTCGCAAGATCGGGCCAGCCTTCGAGCTTGAACTGATTGAAGAGAAACGCTACCGCTTCTCGATCAATGCCGATCAAGCCATGCCGCAGTTCACTGACGCTCCGCTTTCCAGCGAGCTGCAACAGTACCTCAATCATCACCTCGACCGGGCGAAGTTCTTCATCGACTGCGTGCAGCGGCGCTGGCGCACGCTCAAGCGCGTGATGGAACTGGTCGTCGATTACCAGCGCGATTTTTTAGAGCGCGGCGTGCGTTACCTGCGCCCGCTCACGCGCGCCGAAGTCGCCACGCGCCTGAATCTGGATGAAGGAACAGTCAGCCGCGCCACCGCCAACAAGTACGCGCTGCTGCCGAATGGCCGCCTGATCCCTCTCTCCGACTTCTTCGATAGCTCGTTGAGCATCAAAGACGTACTGCGCGAAGTCATCGCCGGAGAAGATGCAAAACGGCGCTTCAGCGACGACGAGTTGGCCCATCTGATGCAGGAGCGCGGCTACCCGATAGCGCGCCGCACGGTAACAAAATACCGCGAAGAAATGGGCATCGGCTCGTCACGCGAGCGCTAATACTTGACTTTATCAACAGGCTATGCCATAATTATGAGCGATTTCGCATTGACGATCAAATAGCTTCCTAATGCCTTTTGATTATCATCCTGATCATTCTACTATTCCGATTATTTGTTACTGAAATTTGAAAAAGCCGGATACTGCTTACCAACATGAGGAGGACAGTTTGGCTAAATGCTTGAATCCAGGCGCCTGGGATGGTCATAAGAGCGACAACAAAGATGCGAAACTCTTCTGTAAACATGCAGGTTGCCGATATTTTATCGAAGGGGCAATTATTGGAAGAAATACTCAAGGTGTTGGTTCCAGCTATACGGTTATCAAGTATATTGGGGAAGGAAGCTTCGGCGACGTCTACGTAGTGCAGGAGTCTTTTCCTCTTAGTCGCAGGCTCGCCCTCAAGATTGTCAGAAGAGACAAATTTGGTGATATTTCTCTCCAACAATTTTTCGACGAAGCAAAATTCCTTGCGACGCTGCATCATCCGAATATCGTAGAATTGTACGATTTTGGTCGCATTAGTGAAAATGAGCTTCCTTACCTTATCATGGAATTGGCAAACCACTCTCTGCTGAAGCAATTTGAGAAAAATAGACCCTCGGTAAAAGAATCGGTACCTTATATTGAACAAGCAGCCCAAGCCATCTATGCTATCCATTCTGCAGGAATCATTCACCGTGACATTAAACCAGCCAATTTTCTAATTGGTCACAGAGGACAAGTATTACTCAGCGACTTTGGTATCGGCATATCTCTCCAAAAGGCAACAGATTCACAGGCTATTGATTACTATTCTCATAAAACAGTGTTTGACTCAGCCGGAACACGCCACTACATGCCTTATGAGCAATTGAAAGAAAATAAACCACGCCGTGAATCCGATCAGTATGCTCTCGCTGCAACCTTTTACCATCTGCTCGCGGGTACACCACCTTACAATTATTCTACTCGCGATGAGGTGGAACAAGCCATCAAAGCTCAACAACGCATTCCTTCTCCACGCAACATCAATTCACGAATCCCGCCTGAAGTTGCAGGTGTTCTTCTGCGCGCTCTTCAACCCGATTATCGCCTTCGCTACCGCGATGTCTTGGAATTTGCACGTAACTATAAAGATGCTGTAGACACTTCCTTGAAACGCTATCTTTGTCAGCAATGCGGCTATCAAAATTTCGAAGAGACCCCGCAGTGTGGCGGCTGTTTCACGGCAAACGATCATCGCCTCTGTCCACATTGTAACGCCCCTCAACGCTTCGGAGCGCGTATTTGCAATAAGTGCGGCAGGCTTCTCTTCACTGCAACCTTGCAATCACCAGATCCCTTTGCCGGGCTAGGAGTACAAGACGGACTCTATACGATAAGACGGACACTCCAAAGTACAAATACAACCAAAATTTTTCTTGCGATCAAAAAAGATAAAGAGCATTTTGGGCAAAAAGTTGTACTGAAACGTTGGGAATGCCACACCACGCGGTATCATGAAGAACTTATACACTACATTGCACAGACAGAACCCCTTATGCGCTTGGAACATCCCCTCGTCCCGCGCATCCTCGACCGCTTCACTGAGGAAACGTTTTATTACATAGCGATGACGTTTATCGATGGTGAGCCATTGGAGGAGAGGCTTCAGAAATTACTCAAGCCGCTACCCGAAAAAGATGTTGTGACGTACATGAATAATATCCTTAACGTCCTCATTTCTTTAGAGCAGCAGCATCTGCCCATAACCTATTTCGATATCACTCCTACCAATATCATTATTGAAAGTCAGAGAAATCGGGCTTCCCTGGTTGGTTTCCAGATATTTCCACCAGAAATTTCCGACCAACATATGACGCAACCGCTGGTCATTTCACCCTATTTGCCCACAGGAGACAAAGTGCAACACTATGACCAGCGCACATGCATCTATTCTCTGGCGGCTTGCATGCACTACGCGCTAACAAATTTTCCGCCGCCGCATTTTCCGGGCTATCCACCCATCCGAGAATTGAACCCGTCTGTCTCCGCTGCATTGCAAGACGTGCTGGAACGCGCGTTAAAGGAAAATAGAAATGAGCGGTATCAGAGTTTTATAGAGATGAAAGCCGATCTTAAACCTTTGCTACCCCACGCATATCATTAAGTTCCCACAGGTGTCACATAGATCGTTTTTTCGCGTTCGTACACCACCATGCCGGGGCCGCCGCCCTTCATATGGCGCACATGGCGCTGTAGCGTATAATCCACGGGCGCGGTGGTACTGCCGCGCGCCTGGCTGTAGTAGGCCGCGAGCGCGGCAGCCTGATCAATCGTGCCGCGTGGGATGTCACGCCCGGCGGCTTTGATGATGACGTGCGCGCCGGGAACGCCACGCGCGTGCAGCCACAAATCGTTGGCTGCCGCCTGCCTGAACGTGACTTCTTCATTCTGGCGACTATTCTTGCCGACCAGGATAGTGAAACCGTCGCGACTCTGCACATGCAGCGGGACACCACCTCCGGGCGGCACGGGCTTGCCCTTGACGGATTTGCCGCCCTTTTTGCCGGGCTTGTGCGCCTTCTTCTCCTGCGGCTTGCCGCGCAGATAGCCCGCCGTCTGCACCTCGGCCTTCACCAGACTCACCTCGGCGGGCGTTTCCGCCAGCACGAGATCGGTCAGTAACTGCTCTATGGTGGCGAGTTCGGTAGCGTTTTGCTCAATCTGAGCGGGAACGAGCGCGGCAGCGCGGCGCAACTTGTGATACTTGTTGAACTGCCGGTTCGCGTTTTCGACGGCATCGAAGCGCGGATCGAGCGCAATCGTGACCAACGACGGCTGATCCGCGTCCATGCTGGCAAAGTCGGGCAGCGCGACGCTTGTTTTCCCGCGTTCGATCTCGTGTTGGTGTGCCAACAACAGCTCGCCCTGCACGCGATAATGGGCTGCATCCTCAATATTCGCTAACTCGTGCTGCAAAATTTCGGACTTGCGCTGGCAACGGTCGCGCTGCGACTGCAAGACTTTGCGGATCGGAGCGCGCACATGCTCCATCGCGTCCCGCCATTCAGCTCGAGCATAGTAGTCATCGATCAAACTGTTGATCGATGGGAACGCGCGCAGGCGCAATCCCGGCTGATCAGCATACTGTTCCAGCACATAGGGAGCAAAAGCTATAGGCAATCCCTGGCCGGAAGCTTGCCCTATCCCATCACCAATACGCTCGGCCAACTGCGGTCGCCAGGCGCGGGTATCGTACAGAGCCGACAGGTCGCGCACATTCCAGGCCAGTTCTTCCCATAGCTCAGCACGATCCTCCACGAGAGACTCCGCGTCGCCGGTGGTGCGATAGACGGCTTCACGCGCTATCAGCGGGCTGAAGCCGAGCAGGTGATGCGACAGCAGTTGCCAGCAAGTGAGCAGTTCGAGCGCGGCACGTTTACGCGCTTTGCCAGCGCCGTTGACAGCGACCTGCGGACGCGCGGTCATCTCTTCCGCCGCGCATATTACAAGCTGGGCCGCCGTGATCGTCGTTGGCTCCCATTTGGGCAAAAGCTGTCCGGCAAGCGTGCGCTGCTGGGGCGGCGGCGGCACATAGGGAAGGTTCGGCGCGATGGTGCGATAGCGATTGACGGCGGCGTCTACTCGTTTCAAGCTGCCGAGGATCAGGTTTTGCTCATCGACAAGGATGATATTACTAAGGCGACCCATAATTTCGATAATCAGACGATAGCGCACGCGATCTTCGCTGCCGGAACTGACCGGGCGGCTGGTGACCAGTTCGATCACTCGTTCCCAGCGCGGCTGCTGCACAGCTTCGACGCGCGTGCCTTCGAGGTGTTTGCGCAGCAGCATGACAAAGGGCGGCGGCTCGCTGGCGATTTTAGGCGGTTTGAGCGCGGTCAGATGTACGCGCGCCAGTTGGGGATGCGCGGAAAGATAGAGCCAGCGATTGCGCCCGCCTTCGCTTCCAGGTGCGTAACACTGTATAGCGATGGAGTGTTCTGTTGGCTGAATAACGGTGTCGATGCGCGCGCCGTTCAAGAGCGCGCGCCATTCGTCCGCGACGGCTGCCAGAGTGATCGCGTCAACGTACATAAGATTCCCCTTCCGATCTATTATCGTAGCGACCTTGCTATGTTGTACAATGAAATCAAGAGTAGGTTTCACGTTCCCAGGTGGCTGTTCAAGCATCATCGGCTGTCAGCAAGAGGGCATTGTGTCCCTGCGGCGCCGGAAAAGATGGCAAGCCATAGCCGTGAAACATGGTCATTATAGCAAAAGAGGAGTCATTCGGATACTCTTTCCTACAGTGCCAGGAACGTCAGGAAAACACCATGAAAACGGAAGCACAGGATACCGCACAGCAGCCACAGGCAGCGCCGCCAACGAGGCAAGGGTTACTTTTTGTTCTTTCAGCGCCATCAGGAACCGGCAAAGACAGCGTCATTCACGAACTCAAAGCGCAAGGTACGGATATTTTCGTCGTACCTTCGATTACCGCCCGTCCTCCTCGCCCTGGAGAAAGCGAAGGCGATCCATATCATTTTGTCAGCGAAGAAACGTTCAAACGGATGGTTGCCGAAGGCAAGCTGATTGAGTACGCGCAAGTCCACGGCAACTGGTATGGGCAGCCAAAAGAACCCATTCGCGCGAACCTGCAAGCCGGACGCGATGTGCTACTCAAAATCGACGTGCAGGGCGCGGCAACGATCCGCAAAAAATTGCCAGATGCCATTTTCATTTTCCTCGTTCCTGGCTCGTTTGCTGAACTCAAAACACGGTTGAGCAGCCGCCGGACGGAAACGCCTGAACAACAGAAAAGGCGGCTGGAAGACGCCCGCAACGAGCTGGCCCAGCAATCTCTGTATGATTATGTGATCGTGAACCGACAGGATCACCTGCAAGCGGCCGTTGATCA